>DAVZGU010000157.1:0-5265 GCA_052274215.1 Clostridium sp.
AGTCGTCAATGCATCTTCTGTGAAGATGTTGCAGCTCCGCAGGAGATGATTTAATTATACAATAGGAACAAACAATAAACAATAATAATGAACAATAGACTATAGACAACAAATAGTATATAAGACTATCTACTTAAAATAATAATAACTCACATCTTAATTAAATTAAGATGTGAGTTATTATTATTTTAAGCTATTATAAATATTGGATAGATTCTCTCTCATACTCTCTATATATGTTTTATTTCCTTCATTACTTTCTATTGTGTATATTTTTTGCACCTTAGCCCCTGAATCTTTTGCAAGGGTCTCAGATACTCTTGCACTTGCAAGTTCTTCCATAAAAATAACTTTTATTTTATTTTTCTTGGAAAAGTCTATTATTTCCTTTAATTTTTGAGGGGTAGGCTCGCCTCCTGCAAAAACACCTTCTACACTATTTTGTTTTAACCCAAAATCTCTGCACAAATACCCAAAGGCAGCATGACTTGTAACAAAATTCTTATTTGTTACCGCATCAAATTTTAATTTATATTCGTTATAAAGCTTATCAAGTTCACCTGAGAATTCTTGGAAGTTTTTCTCATAAAAATCTTTATTTTTCGGGTCAGCCTTAGATAATGCTTCTTTTATGTTTTTAGTTTGGATTTTTGCTTCTCTTAGACTAAGCCATATATGTGGATCATATTGACCATATTCCTTAACTTTTTCGCCCTCATTTTTTATTGGATTTACCCCAATAGATGAATCAACTGCAACTAAATTTTTATTATCTATAGCCTTTAAAGTTTTATCTACCCAGGCTTCCATTCCAAATCCCGTATAAACAAACAAACTAGCTTTACTTATGTTTTCCATATCCTTTATTTTCGGTTCAAATTCATGTGGTTCAGAGCCTTCCGGCACAACTGTTCTCACTTCTACTTTATCTTTCCCAATAGCCTGCACAAATCCCTTTAATGGGTTAAAAGATACTACCACTTGTAGTTTTGACTTATCACTTTGCTTACTACTTGTAGTCTTTGAGCATCCAACTAATGTACCTATAATACATGTTAAAATTATGACACTAATAATTTTTTTCAATATTTTTTCACTCCTTAAATCATCACCTGTGGTGCTGTAATATTGCCGACATCTGTTGCAAATCATTTGCATTTACTTTTATACTATATCCAAGTATTTGCAATTTGTCAATGTCTTATTCGGCTTTAACAAAAAGTATATAAAAAAAGTATGTATTGTTATAATACATACTTTTTTACTTATTTTAAAATAAAGAACATAAAAATTTAGTTTTCTTAGATTTCCATTATTATTGGTATAATTATAGGTCTTCTCTTAGTTTTTGTATATAAAAACTGACCTAAAGCATTTCTAATACTAGATTTTATTACTGCCCATTCTTTAATCTTATTATTTAAGCACTGTTCTAATTCTTTTCTCACAATGTCTCTGGCTTCATTAATAAGTTCATTGGATTCTTTCATATATACAAACCCTCTAGTTATTATATCTGGTCCTGCTACTATACTATAAGTTTCTCTTTCTATAGTAACTACCACGGTAAGTATACCTTCTTCTGCTAAATGCTTTCTATCTCGAAGAACAATATTTCCAACGTCTCCTACTCCAAGTCCATCTACCATTATAGCTCCTGTTTGAACTCTTCCTGCTATTCTACATTCGCTTGGTGATACTTCTAGTATTTGTCCAGTTTCTGCAATAAAAATCTTTTCTGGATCCATTCCTAATTTTTCTGCAAGTAGCGCATGTTGTTTAAGATGTCTATATTCACCATGAACTGGCATAAAATATTTAGGACGAACTAATGTATGCATTAATTTTAATTCCTCTTGGCACGCATGCCCAGAAACGTGAATTTCCTCTGTAGTATTATATATTACATTAGCTCCCTTTTTAAATAGTTCATTTATAACATTGTATATGAACTTTTCATTTCCAGGAATTGGTGATGCAGATAAAATAATCAAATCACCTTTTTGTATTTGTATACTTCTATGAGTTGATGATGCCATTCTTGTTAATGCAGCTAACGGTTCACCTTGGCTACCAGTAGTTACTATTGTTACCTTATCATCAGGGTAATTATGAAGTTCTGATACAGTAATTATAGATTCTGGCGGTATATGTAGATATCCGAGATTCATAGCCACTTCAGAAATTCTCTCCATACTTCTTCCACTAAATGCTATTTTTCTTCCATTCGAAACTGCAGCATTAGCAATTTGCTGTATTCTATGAATATTTGATGCAAATGAAGCTACTATTATTCTGCCTTCTGCCTTGTAAAATATTTTATTTAAAGTTTCTCCAATTACTTTTTCAGATATAGTAAATCCAGGGCGTTCTACATTAGTACTATCAGCCATTAGTAGTAGTACTCCTTGGCCACCTAATTTTGCAAATCGCTCTAAATCGATAACTTCTCCATCAATTGGAGTATAGTCTACCTTAAAGTCACCCGTGTGTATAATTCTACCAATAGGTGTGTGTATACAAATGGAGCAGGCATCTGCTATGCTATGACTAACTCTTATAAATTCTACACTGATTTTATCTAGCTTTATAATATCTCCCGGTTTTACTACATTTAGAGTGCAATCTGCCAATATCCCATGTTCTTGCAACTTATTTTCTACAAGTCCGAGTGTTAGACGTGTTCCATACACTGGAACATTCATTTGTTTTAAAACATATGGTAATGCGCCTATATGATCTTCATGACCGTGAGTTAGAAAAATCCCTTTTATCCTATCTTTATTCTCTAAAAGATATGTTATATCAGGTATAACTAAATCCACTCCATACATATCTACGTCTGGAAATGAAATTCCACAATCTATTATGATAGTTTCTTCTTTGTATTCTATTGCAGTAATGTTTTTCCCGATTTCTCCAAGTCCGCCTATTGGAATAACTCTAATTTTATTTTTACCTTTACTTTTATAATTATTATTCAATACTTCCCTGATTCCTAAATATTTGGCAATCTCTCCATCCAATATTTTCGTTTTGTCGACTAAACATAATGGCAGTATCACAGGACTCAACTACTTAGGTCAGTACCGCTATACTAAAATTAATATTAACTTACTATTCCAAGTATTTTCTTCCTATTAACTAGCCATAAATCAGGTTTTTCACCTACCTTTTTTTTATATTTTTAATAAACTTATATTTCAAAGTGCTGCCTATTATATAAACATCACTCTCTTTACTTAACTATATATTTTATAACACTTTTCTTATCCTATTAAACGTTAAAATAATAAAATGTTTGTAATTTCCTAATAAATACATTACCCAATGTTACCTTTATTGTAGTCAAATATAATTATACCATATAACAATTGATTATATCCAATTATTATACAAAAAAGGTTGAGAAGTAATTTCTCAACCTTAAATCATCACCTATTGTGCTATTAATTATCATCTTCAATGCTATTAAATTATCATCTTCTATGCTGTTAGATCAATTTCGTTATTTTCTATTCTTTTCTTTAAGCTTTTAACCTTTTCTTCGATTATCTTCGCCACTATTATAAATTCTTCATCAGCTTTCCCAGTAGGATCTTCTAGTCCCCAATCTTCTTCATACCTGTGTGCCATAATTGGGCAAGCTACATTACACCCCATTTTTATTACAATATCAACTTTTGGTATATCATCTATTAGTTTTGATGTATGAGTTTCATTCATGTCCACATTGTATAAATTCTTTATTATTCTTACCGCATCTTGGTTAATTTGTGGTTTAGTTTCAGTACCTGCTGAATAAGCTTCAAATACGGATGACCCAAATATCTTCCCGAGTGCTTCTGCCATTTGTGATCTACAAGAATTGTGAACACATATAAATGCTACTTTTAGTTTCATGACATCATCCTCCTTCTAAAATTTCTATATATAAATATAAGAAAATAACTAGCATAATCACTAGTCATTTTCTTAAAAAATTTTATTCTAAGTTAGTTATTTATCTAACATTATTCGCTTATTAAATATACCGCCTTGCTTAGTGTAGTGCAAAATATATTCTTTTTCATAAACATTATGTATTTCTAAATTAATAATTCCTTTTGTTACCAGAACTAATTTTAATTTTTTAAATTCATCAAGTTCTTCTTTTTCAAGCATAGTGTATATAAGTTTTTGTGAATACATAGCCCATGTTTCTAACAGGTCGTCTGTTGGTGTATTTACGTCTATATTCATTTACATTCCTCCTCGTATAATACTAATAATATTATTGTATATATTCTTTTTTTTTATTCTACACTCTATTATATATAATTGTTCCTATATAATCAACTTTCATTGATATATTATATTGTATTTTTTATATTTTTTTTTTATAAAGTTAATAATTATTTTACCCATTTATAATTATTAACCATATTTAAAAAAATAAAACAATTATTATTTAATTTTTATTCTAAAATCTATAAATAAGACCCTTTTATTACAAAAGTAATATAAATATGAAATCTAGTCGTACGGCAACAACTTTTCCCCTGCTACCTTAATACCTATAGCTCCAAGTGGTGCGGTCACAAATATGGACAATACAGCAATTGCCAATATAAGTTCTCCGGATTTAACTCCAGCGGCTAGTGGCACTGCCCCCATGGCTGCCTGCACAGTCGCTTTAGGAATATAGGAAATCACACAAAACAGTCTCTCTTTTGCATTTAAATCAGTACCCATTAATGATACTAATACCCCTATACTTCTCGCTACTAGCCCACCGGCAATAATAATCAGCCCTAATACACCTGATGAAAAGGCAACATATATATTGACCTGCGCTCCAACTAATACAAAAAGTAAAATTTCTGCAATTACCCAGACCTTATTAAGCTTTAATGACATTCTATTAGCTACTTTAGCGTATTTTTCTAAAAGGATAAACCCAATAGTCATTACTCCTAGAAGACTTGCAATGGGTACTATATTTTTAAAAGCATCTTCAATTCCTGTAAGCATAATTGCTGCAGCAATTATTATTAAAGTTTTCTTAGTATCTCTCATGTGATATTTTTTAAATATCGCTACTAATAAAATCCCTGCAATGACACCAATTGCTATTCCAATAAAAATAGATATGGGAATATCCAATATTTTCATTGGTATATTTACATTTTTACCGCCATATAAACCTAAGAAAGTTGAAAATATAGTTATTGCAAAAACATCATCAATAGAAGCTCCTGCGAGTATTATGGTTGGTATGCCTTT
>DAVZGU010000158.1:0-5245 GCA_052274215.1 Clostridium sp.
CCTTTTGAATCTTCCAAAAGAAAGCATGAATGACCTAACCAAGTTATTTTCATGTAAATTCTCCTTTTGTTAAATGTTTTCTCTTTGTTATGGCAAGTAACTCCTACTTATAGTAGGTACTCCCACTTATAGAAGTAGGAGACTTTCCTTCTAAAATGTCGTTAAAAATAACAAACACACTACAAGTAGAATACCAAATATAAATAGTGAGTAAGTTAAACTATTCATGTTATACCCTATTTCTTCTATTTTTGATTTTATATTTATAATTTCTGACTTTTCCTCTGCCCTCTCAATTTTGCATTTGTTAATATCTTGAGTACTAAATAAATTAACAAATTCGCTTCTCATTCTTCTTATAATAGATTTTCCATAATCGATTTCCCTTTTGCTAATTGAATCAATACTGCTCCCTATAAACGTAACACTGTTAACTACTAAGCGGTCAATTATATGAAAAATAAAGCAACTAATAAAAATAATACCTTTTCCTAGAGGCTTATACATATGTTTTTCTAAACTTATCCAATTTAAGGTTGGATTCACATAATACCAATTAGTACCTTCCCCTTTTTTTAACACTTTTCTTATAAATCCCATATAAATTACGATCCCAATTAATATTATTATAAAGGAGCTTTTAATATTATTAAAAGTGTAGAAATCCACTGCTATTGGCTCTGCATTTCCAAATGGCTTTAAAGCTTTATCTAACACATGTAAGATTACACTTGGATTAAGTCCAATATAAATACTCATTAAACTAAATATAACCATTGGTAAAAGTGTCATTTTAGTTATCTTTGCCTTTACTTTTTCAATATTTTGATTGCTTTTTTCTATAAATACAGCTACAAATATTTTCAGTAAATAGGCTACCGTAAAGCTACTACTTATTATAAACACAATTTCACATGTTCTAAAAAACATCCCCCCATACATATGCTCCGCCTCGATAAGTGCCTCATGCAGCATAGTTTTACTAGTGAATCCATTAAAACCCGGCATCCCTATTACTGATAGAACGCCTATAAAAAACATTATCTTTAATGCATATTTATTAATTCCAAAGCCACCAATTTTATTTATACTAACCTCATTTAGCACCAAATATATGGTTCCTGTGCCCATAAATAATAAGGCTTTAAAAATTCCATGATTTATAACATGATACAATGTACCATAAATAGCTATAGTCCTATGCTCTTTCAAAATTCCTATTAGTCCTATTCCAACAAGAATATAACCAATTTGACTCATGCTGCTATATGCAAGAATTCTTTTTATGTTTCTCTGCATCATAGCTAGAAAACCACCAATGAACATATTTAGAAGACCTATCACTAGAATAATAATAGAAATCATAAAATCTCCACTCATAATTACTTCAATAGTTAATATAATTCCAAATATGCCGGTTTTCGCTAAAACTGCAGATAAAACAATAGTTGCAGGCGTTGGCGCTGCAGGATATGCCTTCGGTAACCATATATGTAATGGTACCATTCCTGCTTTCACACCAAAACCTATAATAATTAAAGTTACGATAAGATACTTTACATCGCCTAACTTGCTTACGCTAACTCTAAGTTCACTGATATCTAATGTTTGAGTATAATTATATAGCAAAAATAATCCCATTAGCAAAATAAGACCACCAGTTACTGCCATTATAATGTAAGTATTTCCTGCATCATGCGAATAATCATCTTCATCGTTAATTATTAATACATACGATGTAAAAGACATAATTTCGAAGAAAGTAAACAAATTTAAGAAATTTTCTGATATGAAAATTCCAATGGTGCTTGCTAGGGTTAACATAAAAAACAGATAATATCTATTCCTATTTTTAGGATTTTTTAAATACTGTGTTGAATATATTGTAGTTAAAAACCATATCATAGCTGTAAGCCAGACAAAAACATATCTAAACATATCCAATTTCAAATGAAGACCTGTACCCATAATATAAGGTATAGATAGCTCTATTGGCTGTACTACAACATATTTATATAATATAGTAGTAACTACAAATACAATGGCAGTCATTACAATATTAAAGATATCCCTATATTTTTCATTTTTCATGCCTATAATGTAACCTATTAAAGAACTAATAAGTGGAAACAACAAAATAAACAGTAAATACGTAGTGGATTTCAATATAATACCCTCCTTTCTTAAATTACCTCACTGGCAATTTTCTGAATAAATGATATAAGCATATTAGGAAATAATCCAAGTAAAACAATTATAATGGTTATCATAACTATGGGTAGTAACATTTTTATTGGCGCTTCCTTAACTATAGTGTTCTCCCCTTTTTTGAAAAAGGCTTCTGTTATAACTGGAAGAAGGTATAACGCAGTTAATAATGCACTAATAAGCAATATTGCAGGAAAAACCATTTTCCCTTCTGTAAGTCCGCCCTGAGCTAGAAACCACTTACTAACAAAACCATTTGTTGGTGGAATTCCGATAAGTGATATTGCAGCTACACTAAAACATCCCATTGTTATTGGCATTTGTTTGCCAATACCTCTAATCTGACTAATCTCTGTTTTCCCCGTAGTGTACATTATCGCTCCAACACAGAAGAAAAGAACAATCTTAATTACTGCATGATTAATTAAATGAAGCAGACCTCCAACAAATGCATCTTCATTTAAAAGAACCACGCCTAATAATACATATCCTAATTGACTAATTGTTGAGTAAGCTAACCTCTTTTTTAAATTTTCTTGATGTAATGCTAAGAATGAACCCATTAAAATTGAAATTACTATCAGAATACTTAAAAATATATTTATATGGAGCTGCCTGATTATTTCTGTCCCAAAGATAAAATAACTCATCCGTATAATAGCAAAAATTCCCGATTTTACAACAGCGACTGCATGAAGCAGTGCACTAACGGGAGTTGGAGCAACCATTGCTGCAGGTAGCCATGAATGGAATGGTACAAGGGCCGCTTTAACTCCAAAACCTAAAAACATGGAAACGTAACTTAGCAAATATAGGTTTTTATTATCATTTGTTAGTGCTGGCAAAATACCATGAGCATTAAATGTTGTATCATTCGTAATGCTAAATAATAAAATCATTCCAAGCAAAACCAATGTGGCTCCTACAAATGAATATATCAGATATTTTTTTCCGCTTTTTAACGCTTCTTTTGAATCAGTGTGAATTACAAGCGGGAAGGTTGACAAGGTAAGAAATTCATAAAAAGCGTAAAGCGTTATAAGATTTCCTGAAAAGGCAATTCCTATGGTTACACCAAGTGTTGCAAGAAAAAAAGTATAAAATTTTCTTTCTTTACCTTCGTGTTTCATATATTCCATGGCATAGAAGGTAGTGAAAATCCATAAAATTGCAACTAATAAAGAAAACAATATACTTAACTTATCTATTTTAAAATAAATATCTAGAAATTCATTTATTTTGAATAGATGAATTCTACTCTCTCCAAACACATAAAATATAGTAACTAGAAAAATAAAATTTAATATAACGCCCATACTAACAAAAATATTTCTTTTCTTTTCATCTAATTTTATTGTTGCCATAATTATTGCTAATATAAATGGGAATAAAATTGGTATTATTATTGTGATATTATTCAACTGCGAAGCATCTCCTTTACTTAAGTCCTAGGCCAATTAAATCTATAATACCACTAGATGTTAATCCCACGTAAACCATTGAAATCACTAGAAAAATTACAGGCATCAATTCTTTTACAGGTTTGCTTTTAGATTTATATACTTTGTCTTGTAAATTTTCTTCTCCAAAAAATCCATTTATTATGATTGGAAAATAATATACTGCATTTAATAAACTGCTAAGCAATATAACTGCAACTAAAATTGTATCTCCAGATGCTATAGATGCTAAAGATAAGTGCCACTTGCTTATAAATCCAGGCAATATTGGAATTCCTATCATAGATAATGCACCCATAGAAAATAATCCTAAGGTTAGTGGCATTTCTCTCCCTATCCCCTTTAAATGTTCTAATGTTTTATGTCCTGTTTGTTCTATCATTCCACCAACTAATAAAAACAAAGCTGATTTAGTTACCGAATGCCCAATAATATGGAATATAGCAATGGAAACTCCTAAATCAGTTCCAAGACCTATACCCAGGAATATATACCCCATTTGTGCCACAGTAGAATATGCTATAACTCTTTTTATATTTTTTTGAAAGATAGCAAAAACTGAGCCCATTATCATTCCTAAACTACCTAATATCAATATAATATTCAAAACAGAATAGTACTTAATTATTTCCATTCCATAAAGTCTATATAATATCTTAATTAAAAGTAAAACAAATGCCTTTAAAACTAAGGAAGATAAAAGTGCACTTGAGGAGGTAGGTGCACTTGAATGGGCATCTGGTAACCAATTGTGAAGTGGGAACATAGCACTTTTTACTCCAAGACCAACAATAAATAAAACTATAGAAATTAGCACTGCGTTCGGATAATTTAAGTAGCTTTTAATTAATATTTCATGAATGTAGTCTATATTCAAATGCCCAGTCATTGAATACAAATAAGCAATTCCCATAAGTACAAGACCGGATCCGAGGCAACTCATAATTAAATATTTCATAGTGGCTTTTATGTTTTCTTTTTTGTCTTTAACAATAATAGTGCCACAAGACGCAAGTGTTCCTACTTCTATAAATACAAAACAGTTAAACAAATCATTAGAATATACTACGCCGAGTAAGGAGCCTATTAAAATGTTTATAAGTAAATAATATAAAGCTACCTTCGATTCTTTGATTTCCTTTTCTATACTATAAATTGAATACCAAATTATCATAAGTGAAACAAATGTAAAAACCAAACCCATTATAGCCTCAATTATTCCAATGCGAAATTCAATTCCATAAGGTGCATTAAAATGTCCAATTCTATATAAATATCCCCCCTTGTTAATAACAAAGATTAAATTTATCACTGCTAAAATCATGACTGTTGTCATTGATATTAAACTAATACCCTTAACAATCTTTGTGTTTTTAATTAAAGGCATTATAAATGCCGAAATGAACAATATCAATATAATTGTAAGTGGAAAACTCTCGATTAAGCTCATTTTAATCACTCCTCATCTTAATAATTTCATCTAGTTCAATGGTACCGTATCCTTCATACAACCTCACTGTTAGTGCAAGGGCAAATGCTGTTGTACTGACTGCTACAACTATCCCAGTAAGCATAAG
>DAVZGU010000159.1:0-5243 GCA_052274215.1 Clostridium sp.
TAGGAAGTTTAACATCCTCATTTACAACTTCTTTAAATACTTTTTTAATTAAAGATTCATTAACAGCTATAACATCTTCTTCTTCAACAAATGACATTTCTATATCTATTTGTGTAAACTCTGGTTGTCTATTTGATCTTAAATCTTCATCTCTAAAACATCTTGCTATTTGGAAGTACTTATCATATCCAGACACCATTAATAATTGTTTAAACAATTGTGGTGATTGTGGAAGTGCATAGAACATTCCTTTGTAATTTCTGCTTGGGACTAAATAGTCGCGAGCACCCTCTGGAGTACTTTTTGTGAGCATAGGTGTTTCTATTTCTAAAAAACCATTCTCATCTAAAAAATCACGAACAACCTTAGTTGTTTTATGGCGTATCATAAATATTTTTTGCATATCTGGTCTTCTTAAATCAAGATATCTGTATTTTAGACGTACGTTTTCTGATGCATCTAAACCTTCTTTTATATATATAGGTGGAGTTTCTGATTCAGATAATATCTTTATGTTTTCACCTTTAACCTCTACAAGTCCTGTAGGCATATTTTCATTTGGAGACTGTCTTCTAATAAGTTCCCCAGTTACAGCAATACAGTATTCTGGTTTCACTAAATCTGCCTTTTGAAAAGCTTCTTTATTTATTGCTTCTCCAAATACTAATTGTAATAAACCTGTTCTATCTCTTAAATCTATAAAAACAAGTCCTCCTAGATTTCTTTTTCGTTGAACCCAACCCATTACTGTTACTTCGCTAGATATATGCGATTCGCGAAGATCACCACACATGTTGGTTCTCTTTAAACCATCTAATGCTTCTGCCATTTTGCTTCCTTCCTTTCTAAATACTATTTTTATTACTTATTTGTTAAATCTCAATTATATAAAGTATTGAGCAATTCAATTTTTTTCTCAATCATCTCATCTACTCTTTTTACATACTCTCTAACATCTTTGATATTTGCAAACCTTTCATGTCTGTTTTCCTCTAAAAAAACAACTTTACAAACTGCATCTGCACCAAGTGCAATAACTGTCTGTTTCTCCTCAATCATTTGAATATTGTATATTCCTTCTTTTCCAGGTGTTGTATATCCAATATTCTCCATATTGCCCACCATATTTTTCTGCCTATACATATAATACGGTTTCATATGGAGTTTTTTAGATAATTCAACAGTGTGCTCATACATTTGGTTTAATTCTTCTTGAGCCGGAACTTGAAACCTATAATTATTAAGCATATTTTCATGTAGCTTTGAAGCTCTTTTTATGGACATTCCATGAATTGTAATACTGTCAGGTTTCATTTGGGATATTTTATCGCAAGTTCTTATTATATGTGAAATCTTCTCTCCCGGCAGTCCTACTATTAAATCCATATTTATATTATCAAAGCCTAGTTCCCTTGCCATAGCAAATTTTTCGTTAACACTATTTACAGAATGAGTTCTTCCAATCAATTCCAAAGTATCGTCGTTCATAGTTTGAGGATTTATGCTTATTCTATGGACTCCATACTTTTTCATTGTAGTTAACTTTTCAAAAGTTATACTATCTGGTCTTCCGCATTCTACTGTAAATTCACTCACATTATCATTTTGAATAAAAGCTTCATAAATACACTTCATTATAAATTCAAATTGTTCATCATTTACGGAAGTTGGAGTACCACCTCCAAAATATACACATTCAATGTTAAGCTTCTTACCTTTAATGTATTCACTTATTTCTTTAATTTCATGAGACAAGGCCTCAAGGTAAGGTTCTACTATGTTTTTGCAACTGCTTATAGGATTAGATGCAAATGAACAGTATAAACAACGTGTAGGGCAAAAAGGCATACCAATATAAACACTTATATTCTCTTTCTCTTTGTTTACAATATTTTTTTCAAACTTTGCAACATCAATACAAAGTCGCGCCTTATCTTCCCTTGTAATATGTTTTTCTTTAAATTCTGCTATGATATCCTTCTCAGAAACGCCCTTTTGGAGTAGCTCAAGAGCTCTTTTAGAAGGCCTAATTCCTATTAAAGTTCCCCACGGTAGCTCACGAGTTGTGTTCTTTGAAAAATATAAGAAAACAGCTTTTTTAACCTCTTCTTTAAGTTTGTATAATTTATTAATTGTGTACTCAAAACTTTCAAGACCTTTTTGTATAACTACCATATCTTCTTTTACTTCAATATTAAAATCATAATTTTCTTCAACAAATTTAATATCTGGAAATAAAAAAAACAAATTTATCATTTGATATACATCATAATTAAATTCTGCGTTATTTAATTTTACCTTAATCATCGTAACTCCTTAATGAAACATAGCTTATAAAATTTCTTGTGCTATTATCCCCTATATTAATTCTGTAAAAATGGATTGTTTAATTTTTCATTGTTTATCGTGCTACATGGTCCGTGACCAGGATACACTATAGTGTTCTCTGGCAAGCATAAAAGCTTTGATTTTATACTAGTAATTATAGTATTAAAATCTCCTCCTGCAAAATCTGTTCTTCCGATTGAACCTGCAAAAAGAGTATCTCCGGTGAAAGCACAGTTTTTTATTAAAAAGCTCATACCACCAGGTGTATGACCAGGTGTATCTATACAGGTAATTGCCAAATTAGAAATTCTTATTATTTCCCCATTCTTTAGTAACTTATCTGCTCCACCTTCAATAAGCGGCCCAAATAAATTTACGCCTTTAGTTATTAAATCATCGTCTTTTTTACTCATACACACTACTGCATTTGTGATGGTTTTAAGCTGCGCGACTCCTGATGTATGATCTAGATGTCCATGGGTTAATAATATATACTTAACTTTTGCACCTATAGTATCTATGGCCTTAACAATATCATCCACATCTCCACCGGGGTCTAACACTATCGCTTCATTGGTGTTTTTATCCATTACAATATAACAATTTGATCCATATATTCCTGTAACAACTTTTCTAATTTCCATTTTAATCCTCCTAGAAGTCTTTTTTACTCTCTAAAAGTAAGGTTACTGGTCCATCATTCTGTATATAAACCTGCATATCTTCTCCAAAATCTCCAGTTTTAACTTTACCTAATACTTCACTACACTGCTTAACAAATTCTAAATATAATATTTCAGCTTGCTCTCCACCAAGAGCTCTCATAAAATTTGGTCTTCTACCTTTTCTGCAATCTCCATATAACGTAAATTGAGAAACTACAAGAAGTTCCCCCCCCACATCTATTAGCGACTTACTCATTTTCCCATCTTCTTCAAAAATTCTCAGGTTTAATATCTTATCCTTTAGGAATTTTATATCATCTTCCGTGTCGCCTTCGCAGATTCCAAGTAAAACATTTAATCCAAAACCTATTTCACTAACTAATTTACCACTTACCTCAACTTTTGATGATTTAACTCTTTGCACTACTGCTCTCATAAATATTCCTCTCCTAAATGAAGCAAAACTATTCTCTTAATTTTTTATTCTATAAACTTCCATTACACCCGTTAACTTAGTTATTTTCTTTTGTAGTTCTTTCAAATTATCAATATCAGAAACCCGTAGCTTTATATTTATTAAAGCCACATTATTTTTTAAAGTTTTTGCATTGATTGAGTATAATTGTGTTTTTGTGAGTGTTATTATCTCCATAATGTGAGACAATAGTCCATATCTATCATCTGCTTTAATTTGAATCTCAGTAATATATCCCTTTCCTTCGGATGCTCCCCAGCTTACCTCAACCACTTTATTTATTTCATTATTTATTAAGGCTTCAGCATTTTTGCAATCACGTCTGTGAACAGAAACTCCGCGTCCCTTAGTTATGTAACCTATTATTTCATCACCTGGAACTGGATTACAGCACTTAGCGAAACGTACTAGTAAATTACCCTCACCCTTAACTATTAACCCTGAATAGTCCATTGCCTTTTTATCATCTTTACATTCACTCTTGGTTATCTTTTGCTCAATGTCCTCAATGGTCATATTCTCTTGCTTGTTTTTGTTTTCAAAACTCTCTCTCAATCTATTAATTACAGTTGGAGGCATAATATCTCCCACTCCAACATAAGCAAATAAATCGTCTACAGTTCTAAAATTATATTTCTTGTATATTTTTTCTATTGCTTCGCCCTTAGCAATTTCTCCAAAATTATATCCTTGTCTCTTAGATTCTCTTTCTAATAATTCTTTACCTTTTTCAATACTCTCATCTCTTTTAGCCTTTTTAAACCAAGCTTTAATTTTACTCTTAGCTTGATTGCTCTTTGTAATATTCAGCCAATCAATACTAGGTCCCTTAGGCGTAGATGAAGTTACAATTTCAACTATTTCTCCAGTTTTCAAGTGGTATTCTAAAGGTACCATTCTTCCATTTACTTTCGCACCCATGCACTTATGCCCTATATCTGTATGAATTCTGTAAGCAAAATCAATTGGTGTTGCGTCAAGTGGTAAATTAATAACCTCACCCTTTGGCGAAAATACAAAAACTTCATCTGAAAACAAATCAGTTTTAAACCCTTCCATAAACTCTTCTGCATCAAAAGTTTCCCCTTGCCATTCAAGAATATCCTTAAGCCATGAAAATTTAGGGTCAGAATTTTGCTCTCCACTGCCCTCGATTCCCTCTTTATACTTCCAATGAGCTGCAATGCCATACTCTGCTGTTTTATGCATCTCGTAAGTTCTAATTTGTATTTCAAAGGGTTTCCCGTGTGGTCCTATCACCGTTGAATGTAATGATTGATACATGTTGGGTTTTGGCATTGCAATATAGTCTTTAAACCTTCCAGGAATTGGTTTATACACTGTATGCACTATACCTAGGGCTGCATAACAATTTCCAATATCATTTACTAAAATTCTAACTGCAGTCAAATCAAAAACTTGATCTAAAGTCTTATTTTTAGTGACCATCTTTCTATAAATGCTGTAAAAATGTTTTGGTCTTCCATCCATTTCAGCTTCTATTCCAACAATATTCAAGTTGAATTTTAATTCCAGCACTATGTTATTTATATTTTCTTCTCTCTCAGCTCTTTTTTCTGCAATTTTTCTTACTAAATTATAATATTCGTTTGGGTTTAAATACCTAAGTGATAAGTCCTCGAGTTCCCATTTAATCTTAGACATTCCAAGTCTGTGAGCGAGAGGTGCATAAATATCCAAAGTTTCTTTTGCCTTTTGTTTTTGCTTTGCAACTGGCATATATTTAAGCGTTCGCATATTATGAAGTCTATCTG
>DAVZGU010000160.1:0-5238 GCA_052274215.1 Clostridium sp.
AACTCTTATTTTATAGCGTTCGGGTTTCCGTGTCTACAAAACTATACTAACACCATGTTTCATACAATATAATAAATAACTTAACTGTAAAATCCTTTACATACTGAAATTTATTTCATGACTTGGTTACTAATTACAAATTGTTTGATATAATATAATCATAATGAGGTGAAATTATGGATAAGGAAATGTTAGATATTTTGAAAGAAATTCAGAAAGATGTTAAAGATATGAAAGAAACTATTAAAGATATGAATGGTAATATTAAAAATTTGCAAATTGGTCAAGATATTATAAATTTAAAAATTGATGGAATTGAAAAGTAGTTAGATTTAAGTTGTAGAACAATAAGGCTCCAGTGTTTGTTGCATAATATAAATCTCCAGGTTTAATTTTGCTAGAGCCTTTTTGAGTATATATTTTATATGATTTTTGTACTTATTAATTTATTTAATAGACATTCGTTATCAATAGATCAGATACATCGTTCTTGATTACATTTTCTTAATATTTTATCTCCATTATCTAGATGTAGCACTTCTGTTATCTCTAACTTAACTTCTACATTTCCTACATTGCAATGCATACTATCACCCTCTTTCTATACATTAACTTCTATGTAGAAGAAATTTATCCTGCTAATATATAATATAAAGAATTCCTTTGATAAGGGAAAAATTAAGTCTTTCAAGATGATACCTATCCCCCTCGGAGAGTGTATCTTTACATATATTACACTATATCTGTGTGCCTGTGTATGTTTTATAACCCTGTCGCTTACTAATTTAGTTAATTCAGCTAATTGCTTATTTGTGTTAGCACCTTTAGTCTGTCCACTTTTAGATCTTTGAGAATTTGTTGATGTTAATGCAGTAACTATTTTATATTCTTGCAATTGAGTTATAGTTTTATTCGCAACAAGGGATTTAATACTATCCTGCATTTTCTATTTCATAGTTCCAACATTAATACTTTTACTAGTAGTGTTTGTACTACTAGTGTTTACAGAGCTTTTACTTTGGAAAGCAGCAAATATAAAAAGTAATAAAATAAAAACTAATAGAAATTATAGTTGATTTTTGATTGATTTACTTTTTTTTACAATACAGACCTTCTTTCATTTGTATTTGAGTTTACTAACAATTTATTGTATCCTTTAATTATTAAAATAAGGTTAAATTTTATATATTATGGTAGATATTCTATATTATAATATATAACAAATTCTAATTTATATCATTTAGATATTGTTAATATTGACTTTTCTTTCGAGTAATTAATCAAATAAAATAAAAAAAAATTTAAAATTAATTCGCTACATCATTTTCTGATAGGCTCTTGAGAAGAACCCACTAATACCAAAATCTTGGCTAGTGGTAAGATATAACTAACTAATATGACGTTTTAAAGCGAGGAGTAGATTAAATTATGTTTAGGCAAATAAAAATAACTAAGATGTATGAACAAATAGTACAGCAAATAAAAGATATGGTTGCTGACGGTACTTTAAATAAAGGTGATAAACTGCCATCTGAAAGAAACCTTGTTGAAAAATTTAAAGTTAATAGAGCTTCTGTCAGGGAGGCTTTAAGAGCGATGAAAAATATGGGCATTATTGAATGCATAAAAGGTGAGGGGAATTTTATTAAGTGATTAAGTAAAGAAGAAAAGAATTTTGATTGCATATAATCGATGAATTTAGGTAGTGAAAAAAGGAGCCTGTAAATAATTTTGTGTAAACAGTATAAAGTGTACTCTTCCTTGGCAATAATTGAGATAAGTTATTTATCCCAAAATTGTAAGGAGGAGTATTTTTATGTCACAAATTTCTAAAAATATTTTAAGAGATTATATCAATGAGCAAAAGTTTTCAAATCCAAATGAAGTTCTAACTGCTATGAAAGCTATGTTCAAAGACGTTCTTCAAGAGGCTTTGGAAGCTGAGATGGATTTAGAACTTGGGTATGACAAATATGATATATCAGAAAAACAAACTCTAAATAATAGAAATGGTTTCTCTAAAAAAACTGTTAAATCAGAACTCGGACCAGTAGAGCTTAATATACCACGTGATAGAAATGGAGAATTCGAACCTAAAATTTTGCCTAAACATCAAAGAAATATAACTGGAATCGAAGATAAAATAATGGCATTGTATGCAGCCGGAATGACTACTAGGGATATAGCAGAACAAGTGAAAAATTTATACGATGTTGAAATATCCGCTGAAATGGTATCAAATATAACAAATAGGATTATGCCTGCTGTTACGGAGTGGCAAAATAGACCACTAGAGAAAACATACTCATTTATTTTTATGGATGCAATACACTACAAAGTACGTGATGATAAGCACATTGTAATAAAAGCAGCTTATGTTGTATTAGGTGTAAATATGGATGGTGAAAAAGAGGTTCTTGGTATATGGGTAGGAGCAAATGAGAGTAGCAAGTTCTGGCTTTCAGTGCTGAATGACCTTAGAAACAGAGGCTTACAGGATGTTTTGGTGTTCTGTGTAGACGGATTAAATGGATTTAAGGAAGCAATAGGATCAGTATATCCATTTGCAAAGATACAACGTTGTATAATTCATCAGTTGAGAGCGAGCATGAAATATATACCATATAAAGACAAAAAGGCTTTCGCCAAAGATTTAAAGGCAGTTTACGGTGCATTAAACGAAAATGTTGCACTTGAAAATTTAATTTCTGCAAAGAAAATATGGGGGAGTAAATATCCAAATGCAATAAAGAGCTGGGAAGATAATTGGGATAATCTTATCACTTTCTTTGTATTTCCAGATTATATTCGCAGAATTATATATACCACAAATGCTATAGAAAGTCTTAACAGTCAATTTAGAAAAGTAACTAAAACAAAGCTTATATTTCCAAGTGACGAGAGTCTTATGAAGATGCTGTATTTAGCTACTGAAAAGGTAAGCAAAAGATGGACTAGAGTGTACGCTAATTGGGATCTTGTTATTAGCCAACTCAATATATTATTTAGTGAAATCCTAAATGCAGGAGCGTAGCTTAGGGGACTCCGTCCCCAAACCCCTGAGGTTTATCGCTTTAGTTCTAACAGGAACATGCAAAACGGACCACCAAAAGGCAGTCCGTTCCTGTATAGAAGATTAATAACCGCTCGGGTTGCTCCTCAGCTTTGCCCTATCCTGTTATTAAACATGTATATTATTGACTAAAAGAGGGGATAATATACAATATAATGATGACAAATTAAAAGTATTTGTCGACTTTTATTTTAATTTTTAATAAACCTAATAAATCAATTTTTGCCAAGAAAAAGAGAATACACAAAGTTATTTACACGGCCGAAAAAAGACTTACATGGGTGTCACCACACAGCCATGAAGCTAAGCATATTACTCTTTTCTATACCTTTCTTTTTAGCATTCTTATTACATTTTCTTACTTTTTTTCCGATTGTTATTTTATTAGTTTATATAAAATAAACCTAGTTTTTAGCTTCTTTCCCTTACCTATATAGGCATCCTTAATTTCATAATGATATCCATTTCTCATCTGTTTCATAATTTCAAGAATACAAATTGTTCTAAAAAGACTTGATTTTTTAAACGTGCAATTCTTGTAATACTCTATATCATTATTTTCTAAATACACTGCTATATTAGGTTTAATTCTAGATATATAAAAGGATTCTTTATTTTCTATATCCAAAAAATCTTCGAAGCTGAAGTATCCAATGTCTCTTGCTTTTGTTGTATCTCTTATCTTGCTTCCAAAAGTATTGTCACTTCATTAATATACTAACCACCCGTTGGTTGGTACTACCGTCATAACAAATTAAAAGAGAAGCCTTTTATTAGAATAGGCCTTTTTACTTGTCTACTCTATAAGGTACAGTTTATCATTAAATCGAGTTTTTAATATAATTGTGAAATAGTCCTTATGCGGTGTTTTTGTGTGTCATAAGTACATCTTATTTATTTCTGACATATGTCAAATTGTTAATATGTGTTTTGAAATATAAATATAGGAAATTAGTTTTAGAGTGGCTATATTTCAAAGATTATATAATTAGAGATTTCCCTGTTCCACCTTTTGGGGAGATGGGCTACCTGGTTAGTAAATATTTGTTTTACATAGCCGTTTACTTCAAGCAAATACTGTCTAATAGATTATAAATGGCCTAAAGATTGTGTCGTAGAATAACCTCATGCGTTTATCATGGGGTTATTCTAATTTAGATAGTTCAGTTAAATTGATATACTAAACCTTGCATTATATCAATTTCTGATTCCCTAAAAGTAAGTTCTTCTTTTTCACCTTCTGGAGAAGTCAATTGAATTACCATTGGGGTTCTTTCATTTGGATTAGATATATTAGGATTTGGCTTTACTTCCATTTTATAATTTTTAGTTAATAATTCTTTTAGCTTTAAAATGTTATTTTCCATATTCACATCTCCTTATTAAGAGAATAGTTCTAGAAATACTTTCAATATCCTTTATTATCGTCCGAATAAATTCTCATATCTATAGAAGAAAGCGAGAATCAGCATAATTATAACTGGTATCTATCCCATGTTGTAATAACTTTGGAGCCTATCAATAAAATAGGTATATGGAATATACTTTTGTATGGATTGAGTTTGTTTAGACTCATTCCTTCAATACTATAAAGTCAATTCTCTAAATCAAATTATGATGCATTAATCAAGGTAATCCCTTAGTTTCTTACTTTTACTTGGATGCCTAATTTTTTTCAAAGCTATTGCTTCAATTTGTCTTATTCTTTCTCTTGATACACCGAATTTTCCACCAATTTCTTCAAGAGTTCTATCCCTTCCATCGTCAAGTCCAAATCTAAGTCTTAGAACCTCTTCTTCTCTTTGAGTTAAAGTCTCCAATACATTTATTAACTGCTCCTTAAGCATTATAAGAGCTACAGCTTCGGATGGTTCATGAACTTCTTCATCTTTAATAAGATCACCAAGATTGGTATCCCTTTTTTCACCTATAGGTGTCTCAAGTGAAATAGGCTTCTGTGCAATTTTCATTATTTCTCTTACCTTTTCTTCTGACATTTCCATCATTCTTGAAATTTCTTCATCAAGAGGTTCTCGCCCGAACCTCTCCAAAAGTTGCTTAGATACTCTAATGAGTTTGTTAATAGTGTCTACCATATGAACTGGAACCCTAATAGTTCTTCCTTGATTTGCTATTGCCCTTGTTATTGATTGCCTAATCCACCA
>DAVZGU010000161.1:0-5227 GCA_052274215.1 Clostridium sp.
TGTTAATCAACAAAATGTAGTAGGTAATTTTTTAACGGGTTTGGCGCAGAGCATTCTGATAATTGCATCTCAGACTCAAAATCTTCAAGCTCAGGATCAAAATCAATCTGGAGATAATGGAAACAGTAATTTAAGTGGCAGCAGTAAGGATTTGCAAAAACAGATAGATGAACTTAAAAAGTATATTAAAAAATTTGAAGATAACATGAACTCTTAAGAAAAGCACTAAATAAAAGGTGCTTTTTTTATGGTTTGACATTACAAGAAAATTTAGGTAATATAGGTATAAAGTAATTAAATATTAAAAACTAGGGGAGTCAATATTTTTGTCTGAGAAGAAACAATTAAGTTTCGACCCTTATAACCTGAATTGGATAATGCCAGCGGAGGGAAAATATGATTTGCATTTAATTTAGATAAGACGGTATAAATGGTGCAAAGATATAGGATTATAAAACCCTTCGCTTAATTATGAGCAAAGGGTTTATTTTATTATAATTATGCATCACTTTAGGTGATGATTTAAGGAGGAATTTAGATGTCAGTTGTAAATGTAAGTCTTCAAGTTATACCAGTGGTGGCAGAGGATCGGATTTATCCGGTAGTGGACAAGGTTATAGAGTATATTCAGGCTAGTGGAGTAAAATATGAGGTAGGGCCAATGGAAACTACTATGGAAGGCGAAATGGATGAGCTTTTAGATATAGTGAAAAAGGCTCAAGAGATTTGTGTAGAACATGGAGCATCTAGGGTTGTTTCTATAGTGAAAATCGATTATAAAGCTGAAGGCGTGACTATGAATGAAAAAGTATATAAATATAGAAAATAATCTTATTCCTATAGTTTTCCAATTGATAATTCTTTTTATATGGCAGATATGTGTAGATAAGTGGAGTGTTCCTCAATACATATTGCCTTCACCAAAAGATATTATTATTACTTTGGTGAATATAGTTCCGAGCATTACTAAGCATATTTATGCGACTTTATATGAAGCTTTGATTGGATTCGTAATATCGATTTTCATTGCACTAATTTTAGCTATCTTAATGGATAATGTAAAAATCATTAAAAAATGCATATATCCAATTTTAGTAGTATCTCAAACTGTTCCAATTATTGCTCTAGCACCACTTTTTATAATATGGTTTGGTTTTGGAATATTACCTAAGATTATTGTAGTGGTGTTAGTGTGCTTTTTTCCTATAGTTGTTAGTTTGATTGATGGATTAGAATCAGTAGACGCGGATATGGTAAACCTTTTAAAGACTATGGGGGCTAGTAAGTTTCAAATTTTCACCATGGTGAAGCTACCATCCTCTACTGTGAATCTTTTTTCGGGCCTTAGAATAGCGGCAACCTATAGTATTATGGGGGCAGTTATTGGAGAATGGCTTGGAGGAGATAAGGGTCTTGGGGTATATATGATTAGAGCTAAAAATTCATATGCACTTGATAAAGTTTTTGCAGTAATTATAATTATTGTAATATTAAGCATGGGACTATTTGGACTCTTATACTTAATACAATATTTTTTTACTCCTTGGACTAGAAATAAAGCAGATAACAATGACTAAATTTATATAGGACATATTATTTTATTTGGAGGTAAAATCATGCTAAAGAAAGTAATTTCATTATTATTAACAGTTTCAATGACTGCGGTTTTATTTGTGGGTTGTGCTGCGAAAAAAGAAGAAGTAAACAAGGAAGAAACTTTAAAAAAGGTTACTGTTATTTTAGATTGGATACCAAACACTAATCATACTGGATTATATGTAGCGAAAGATAATGGATATTTTAAAGAAGAAGGACTTGACGTGGAAATTATTCAACCAGCGCAGGGAAGTACTGCAAGTTTAATTGCAGCGGGCAAAGGAGATTTTGGCGTAAGCTATCAAGAAGATGTAACGTATGCTAGAACTGCTAAAGATCCACTTCCAATAAAAGCTATAGCCACTATTATTCAGCATAATACTTCTGGGTTTGCATCACCTAAGGAAAAAAACATTAAATCTCCTAAGGATTTTGAAGGAAAAACCTATGGCGGATGGGGATCTCCTTCTGAAAATGCAATTTTAAAGGCGGTTATGGAAAAAGATAATGCGGATTTTTCAAAACTAAAGATGGTAGATGCAGGATCAGAGGATTTCTTTGCTGTAACTAAGAAAAATATTGATATTGAATGGGTATTTTACGGATGGACAGGAATAGAAGCAAAGCTTAAAAATATTCCTATTAACTATATTGATATTGGAAAATTAAATAAAGATTTAGATTATTATACTCCAGTAATTATAGCTAATGAGAATAAATTAAAAGCGGATCCCGAAATGGCAAAGAAATTTTTAAAAGCAGTTACAAAAGGATATGAATACAGCATGGAGAAACCTGAGGAAAGTGCTAAGGTTTTATTGAAAAATGCACCGGAGACAGATGAAGCTCTTGCAGTCGCAAGTCAAAAATATTTAAAGGATCAATACAAAGCTGAAGCTGAAAAATGGGGTGTAATGAAAGAATCGGTTTGGAATAATTACACCAAATTTCTTTTAGATAAAAAGCTCATAGGAAGAGATATGAAGGCAGGTGAGGCATTTACTAATGAGTACTTACCAAACTAGTAATGAAAAATTAAGAGTAGAAAATATTAAAAAAACTTTTGGAAGTATGAATATAATAAATGATGTTTCTTTTTATGCAAGAGAGAATGAATTTATAAGTTTACTGGGCCCAAGTGGAAGTGGAAAAAGCACAATTTTTAATATTATATCAGGTCTTTTACATCAAGATGCGGGTGAAATTATAATTGATGGGGAAGAATGTTGTGGTAGGTTTAAAAAAGTAAGTTATATGCATCAGAAGGACTTGCTACTCCCGTGGAAAAATATTGTAGATAATACTGCACTGCCTCTTGTAATAAAAGGGAAATCTAAAAAAGACGCAAGAGCGAAGGTTCTTAGCTATTTTAAAACATTTGGGCTTGAAGGCTTTGAATATAAATATCCTTTTCAACTCTCGGGAGGTATGAAACAGAGAGCTGCACTACTTAGAACATATATGTATTCATCTGATATTATGCTCCTAGATGAACCTTTTGGTGCACTTGATGCAATTACTAGGACGAAGATGCACTATTGGCTAATAGACGTGATTAAAGAATTAAAAGCTACCATAATATTTATAACTCATGATATTGAAGAAGCGATATTCTTATCTGATAGAATATATGTATTATCAGATAAACCAGCAACTATAAAGAAAGAAATAATTGTTGATTTACCTAAAAATAGGACAAAAGATATAGTTACATCAGTAAAATTCAATGAAATAAAAAAAATCATTTTACAAACATTATAAGGAAAACACCTAGCTTAAAAGTATTTAAGTTGGGTGTTTCATTTATAATGAGATTGAAAAATGTATGATAAATTTATAGTTGTGAGAAAATACAATAATGAGCCACATGGAAATAAATATCTACTCAATATTGGAGGAAACAAAATGAAACAGGGAGTTATAGAAAGGAATTTTAAAAAGGTAAAAAGTCAGTTTGCTCAGATTCAAGAAATAGTAAAGCATACTAAGTCAAATGTACTATGGGAACATGAAGCTGCAGTAAGAAAGAAACTAAAGGAATTAAATGAGTTTAAGAAAGAAAATTTCAAAGACTATAAAAGAGTTCACGAAAATTACTCAGCATTACTTGAATATATATCAATAAGACTTGTTGAGGACTACAATAAGAAAAATAATACAAATTTTAATTTTGAGAACATTTTAAAGAACAAAGGTGAAAGCTATTTAAAATCAGGAATTATAAGTGTGTTAATAACGGAGCATATTCCTGAGATTATATCTAGTGAGTTTGAACGCGTGTTTCCAACTAACCCTAAAAATGAATATGAGGGATCAAGAAAATTTAAAAGAAAATTTTATCTCCATTTAGGTGAAACTAATACTGGGAAAACTTATAATGCAATGATGCGGCTTAAAGAGGCAACAAAAGGAATTTATCTTTCTCCCTTAAGAATATTAGCACTTGAGAATTTTGAAAGATTAAATAGAGAAGGTGTAAAATGTAATCTTGCAACTGGAGAAGAAGAAATAATAGTTGAAGATGCAGCCCATGTATGCTGTACTATAGAAAAATTAAATATAAATGAGGAATATGAAGTTGGTATTATAGACGAAATCCAAATGATAGATAATGACCAAAGGGGAGCTGCTTGGACAAGAGCTGTTTTAGGATTAAAAAGTAAAGAGATACACATTTGCGGAGCGATGAATGCAAAAGAATTGCTTATAAAAATAATAGAGGATTGCTCTGAGGAGTACGAGATTATAGAGTATAAAAGGGATCTTCCTCTTGTGATGGAAGATAAATCTTTTGTATATAAAAGTATTGACGAAGGTGATGCACTTGTTACATTCTCGAAGAAGAAAGTGTTAGAACTAGCTTATCATTACTCAAACCTAGGTGTAAAAGTAAGTTTAATCTATGGAGATTTACCGCCAGAAGTTAGAAAAAAACAGTACGATCAGTTTATTAACAAGGAAAGCACAATTTTAATATCCACTGATGCAATAGGTATGGGAGTTAATCTTCCTATAAAAAGAATAATATTTATGGATATTAAAAAATTTGATGGTAATGAGATAAGGTATTTAACTTCTCAAGAAGTGAAACAGATTGCGGGAAGGGCAGGTAGAAAAGGAATATATGAGGTCGGATATGTAGCATCTTATGGCAATACTCAAGATTTTATAAGAGAAAGTTTAGATACAAGGGATGCAACTATAGAAGAGGGAGTAATAGGTCCAAGTGAAGCTATATTAAAAATCAGTTCGCTTTCTCTTAGAGAGAAATTAGCGTTATGGAGTACAAAAGAAGAAAAAACACCTTTTTATAGAAAAATGGATATAAGCGAGTATTTGGTGGTATTAGATAATTTAAGGAGTTATAAATTGGAAGAAAGAATTCAATGGAGACTACTAAAAATTCCTTTTGATGTATCTAATGATAAGATGATGAATGCATTTTTAAAATATGTAGATGAATTGTTTATAGCTAAAAGAGAGATTATCTCAAAACCACAGCGTCTATTAGAAGATCTTTATGAATTAGAGCTTTACTACCAGAAAATAAATATTTATTATTCATTCTCAAAAGTTTTTAAGTTAAATTTTGATGAACGATGGGTATATGAGAATAGAATAAAAGTCAGTG
>DAVZGU010000162.1:0-5211 GCA_052274215.1 Clostridium sp.
AATAGATTAATTGAAGTTGTTAATAGAAATTGTGCAGAAAGAAACAGAGAATGTGTAGGTAAAATAGTGGAAGTATTGGTAGAAGGTTATAGTAAAAATGATAAAAACAAATTAAGTGGAAGAACTAGAAATGGAAAATTAGTGAACTTCGAGGGGAACGACAAAGCTATTGGAGATCTCGTATCAGTTCAAATAACTGAGGCACACTCTTTTTCACTTTTAGGCGAAGAAATATAAGGTACATGAGAATAAATGCATATTAGGGGCATGAAAGTAAATAACAAGTCATTAGGCTAGAATACCGACTTGTTATTTACTTGAATGTCCCTTAAATAAAAATTAACAATTATTATTTACATGCAGATGAAAGCAAGGTGGTATGACAATGGCATTAACTCCAATGATGGTACAATATTTTGAAATAAAAGAAACCTGCAAGGATTGTATACTGTTTTTTAGATTAGGTGACTTTTATGAAATGTTTTTTGACGATGCGCAGGTTGCATCAAAAGAATTAGAATTAGTCCTTACGGGACGTGACTGTGGCCTTGAGAAAAGAGCGCCTATGTGCGGAATACCGTACCATGCTGCCAACACCTATGTAGGAAGGCTAATTGCAAAAGGATATAAGGTTGCCATATGTGAGCAAGTGGAAGATCCAGCACTTACAAAGGGCATAGTTAAAAGAGATATTATTAAAATAATTACGCCGGGAACTTACACTGATTCCGGTTTTTTAGAAGAAACTAAGAATAATTATATTATGAGCATTTACATTGACAGAAAAATTAACTTCTGTGGAGTGTGTTTTTGTGATGTATCAACTGGTGAATTTACTTGCACAGATACTAAATTCAACATTGTTACTATATTAGATGAAATTTCAAAGTTTAATCCAAAAGAAATTATTGTGTCAGAGGATATATCTGAGGAGATACTGCGCGCTATAAAAGAAAGATTTAATGTTTTGTATTCGTCTTACCCAAATGAGTATTTTACTCTGAAAGACGAAAGCTTAATTACAAATCAGTTTCATAACTTTTGTGAGAATACATTCTCACAAACTTTAATTAGCAGCATTTCAGGATTGCTTAGTTATATTATGGATACACAAAAAAAATCACTTTCTCATATAGATACTATAGAATATTATGATATTTTAGATTATGTAAGTTTAGATGCAAATTCTAGGAGAAACTTAGAGCTTACGGAAACTTTAAGAGATAAAACTAAGAAGGGCTCTTTGCTTTGGGTATTAGATAGAACTAATACTGCCATGGGAGCTAGAAGACTCCGTAAATGGTTAGATCAACCTTTAATAAACAAGAGCTTAATAGACGAAAGATTAGAGGCCGTAGAAGAACTGAAAGGTAATACTACCTTCCACGAAGATTTAAAAGATGTGCTCGTGGATATTTATGATATAGAAAGACTTGTAGGGAAAATTTCTTCAAAGAATGTTAATGCAAAAGAATTGATTTCTCTTAAAAATTCTATAGAAAAAATACCAAGGGTTAAATCCATTTTAGCAGGACTTAATAGCAAATTAACGAAAAAAATATATTTAAACTTAGATGATTTGCAAGATATATATAATACTTTAGATAATTCTATTATTGGAAATCCATCCATTTCTATTAAAGAAGGAAATATTATTAAGGAAGGCTTTAATAGTGAAATAGATGAGCTAAGGCAAGCTAAGGCCCATGGCAAAGAATGGATTGCTACATTAGAAAATGATGAAAAAAGAATAACTGGAATAAAGTCATTAAAAGTAGGGTATAACAGAGTGTTTGGTTATTTTATTGAAGTAACCAAATTAAATATTGGGTCAATTCCGGAGGGCAGGTACATAAGAAAACAAACCTTGTCTAACGCGGAGAGATACATTACTCCTGAACTTAAGGAAATGGAAGAGAAAATTTTAGGAGCACAAGAAAAATTAGTCAATATAGAATATGAGGTATTTACAGGTATTCGAGAAGAAATTGAAAAGCACATAGAAAGAATGAAAAATACTGCAAAGTTAATATCAGAAATTGATTGTTTAAGTTCCCTAGCTACAATCGCCCTTGAAAATAATTATACCAAACCTAAAATAAATACTAAGGGTATTTTTAATATAAAAGGTGGGAGGCATCCTGTAGTTGAAAAAATGATGCCTACAAATACTTTCATTGAAAATGATACATGCATGGATGCTGAGGATAATCAATTACTACTAATAACTGGACCTAATATGGCGGGTAAATCTACCTATATGCGTCAAGTCGCATTAATAACCATTATGGCTCAGATAGGAAGTTTTGTTCCCTGCATAGATGCAGATATATCCATTTGTGATAAGATATTTACGCGAATAGGAGCTTCAGATGATCTTGCTGCGGGTAAAAGTACCTTTATGGTTGAGATGTGGGAAGTATCCAATATATTAGAAAATGCAACAAATAAAAGTTTAGTTTTACTTGATGAGGTAGGTCGTGGTACTAGTACTTATGATGGATTAAGTATTGCTTGGTCAGTAATTGAGTATATTTGTAAGAATTCTAATTTAAGGAGTAAAACCTTATTTGCTACCCATTATCACGAGTTAACAAAACTTGAAGGTATGATTAAGGGTGTTAAAAATTATTCTGTAGCTGTAAAAAAGATTGAAAATGAAATTGTATTCCTTCGAAAAATTGTTCCCGGTGGAGCTGATGAATCCTATGGAATAGAGGTTGCAAAGCTTGCAGGTCTACCAGAGGATGTAATAAATAGGGCAAATGAAATTCTAGCGTCACTAGAGAATCTTAACAATACTACGGAAATTGACTTAAAAAGCAATAAATTTTCGGAAATTAAACAACCTAATAAAGCTAATAATAAAAAAGATATTGAAAATATTGGGGCGAAAGAAGCGGCTGTAACTTATGTACCGAAGATAGAAAACGATGAAATTACTCAAATTAATTTTACAGACATAGAAAAGGATAATATGTTAAAAGAAATTAAAAATATAAATATCCTTAATCTAACACCTATGGATGGGTTTAATAAGCTATACGATCTAGTTAATAGGGCTAAGTTGCTATAGTGATAGGCGGGGGCTATAAAAATAGCTAAGGATGTGAGTTGTCATGAGAATTAATATGTTAGAAGTTGAAACTTCAAATAAAATTGCTGCAGGTGAGGTTGTAGAGCGGCCGTCGTCTGTAGTCAAGGAGCTCGTGGAAAATAGTATAGATGCTGGTGCTAAAAATATTAGCATAGAAATCGTTGATGGTGGTCAAGAAACCATAAAGATAACTGACGATGGTACTGGAATACATATAGATGATATAGAAAAGGCTTTTTTGCCTCATGCTACTAGTAAAATAAAATATGTTGAAGATATTTATAAAATACATACGTTAGGGTTTAGAGGAGAGGCATTACCGAGTATTGCGTCCGTATCTCGTACTATATTAAATAGTAGAACTGAAGAATCCTCATTTGGAAAAGAGATATCTCAGTCATCAGGAGATATACTCTACGTTAAAGAAGTAGGATGTAATGTTGGTACAACAATAGAAGTTAAGGATCTGTTTTTTAATGTTCCTGCAAGGCAAAAATTTTTGAAAACGCCTCAAAGAGAATCGGCTTTAATATCAGATATTATAGGCAGGCTTGCATTAGCCAACAATGAGATTTCTTTTAAACTACTAAATAATAGTAAAAAGGTTTTGTCTACCTATAGCTCTACAAATCTTTGCGATACTATTAGATATATATATGGTAAAGAAGTTGTAGATAATATTACTAGTTTTGAAAGGTATAACGATATAATGTCTGTTCATGGATATATTGGTAATGCACAGATAAGTCGTGGAAGCCGAAATAGACAAAGTATTTTTGTTAATAAAAGGTATATTAAAAGTGGTTTAATTACTGCGGCCGTTGAAAATGCATTTAAATCTTTTTTGACTGTTCACAAATTTCCTTTCTTTGTTATATTTTTAGATATTTTCCCTGAGTATATAGATATAAATGTTCATCCACAAAAAACTGAAATTAAATTTCAGGAGGATAAAGCTGTGTTTAAAATTGTTTTTGACGCAGTGCATACAGCAATTGCTGATAGTTTAAGAGGCAATTTTGATATACCAGAAGGAGATAAATCACATGGTAGTGAGAAAGAAATTGAAGAGAACACATTAAGAAAAGAAATTTATGATTTTAACAGGACAGTAATAGATGAAAAGGATAAGGAAGAATTAGAAAAGAGTGTTCAGATCCCAATAGATTTTAATTATAAAACATTAAACAATGAAACGGATAATTTTAAAGAATCATCTTATACAAATGTGAGTGATCTAAAAGTTACAAGTAATTATGGTAGTGAAGCTACTAATGAATTGCAAAGCTCGTGGGTAAGTGAGAATGCTAAAGATAGTAATAGAATTAATTATGAGACGGGTGAAATCACGTCACCAAATGAAGTTTCTAAAATTTCAAAGTTTCCAGAGCTTCGAATTATAGGACAATTTAATAAAACCTATATATTAGGCGAAGTATATAATGAGCTTTACCTAATTGACCAACATGCAGCTCATGAAAAAGTATTATTTGAAAAATATAAAAAAGAAATTGCAAATTCCGAGGTGCTATCCCAAATTTTACTTACGCCAATAGTAATAGAGCTTAATCAAGATGATTACACTTATTATATTGAAAATGAAGCAGTGTTTAAAAATTCTGGTTTTGACATTATTGAATTTGGTGAAAACACAATAAGTATTAGGGAAGTTCCAATAATACTTGGTAAACCGGATATTAAAAATCTCTTTAATGAAATATTAGATAATTTAAAAAACATGGGCAGCGGTAAAACTGTAGAAGTTAAATATAATCGTATAGCATCTATGGCATGTAAAGCAGCTGTAAAAGCAAATAATCAGCTAACAGAGCTTGAAATGAACAAATTAATTGATGATTTAAGATATATTGATGAACCTTTTACTTGTCCCCATGGAAGACCTACAATAATAAAAGTTACACTTAATGAACTAGAAAAAAGATTTAAAAGAATACAATAGAAAAAAGGTGAAAATATGAAAGATTTATTTATTTTAGCAGGCCCTACAGCTGTAGGTAAAACAGAAATTTCTATAAAACTTGCGCAAAAGCTAAATGGCGAGATCATATCAGCAGATTCAATGCAAATATACAAATGTATGGATGTTGGTTCTG
>DAVZGU010000163.1:0-3548 GCA_052274215.1 Clostridium sp.
CTAGAGGGTTAATGCAAGCATCTACAACAGGAGTCGTAGTAGCGAGAGACATAGCTCAGAAAGAAGACTAAGAATTTAATCTAAATAAATGGTTATATGAATATTAAAAGTGTATAATTCAACATGAAGTAAACATAGAAGACAATAAAATTTCTTAACACTAGTAGTTAAGAAATTTTATTGTGAACTGAAAGAAAGCGAGGAATTTATATGTCAGCATTTATAGTTTTAGGAGCCCAATGGGGAGATGAAGGTAAAGGTAAGATGACAGATTATCTTGCTGAGGGAGCAGACGTTGTAGTCAGGTTCCAAGGCGGAAATAATGCAGGTCATACTGTAGTTGTAGGAGAAAAGGAATATAAACTTCACTTAATACCATCAGGAATATTATATAAAGATAAATTGAATGTAATAGGTAATGGCGTGGTTGTAGACCCCGAAGCACTATTCACAGAAATTGACTACTTAGAAGCACTAGGCGAAAAAATAACTCCAGAAAGATTAATGATTAGTGATAGATCACAGGTTATAATGCCATATCATAAAGAGCTAGATAATTTATACGAAATAGCTAGAGGTAAAAATGATATCGGAACTACAAAAAAAGGTATAGGCCCTTGTTACACTGATAAGTTTGAAAGAAGTGGAATCAGAGTTTGTGACTTAATGAAAAAAGATGTTTTTAAAGAAAAACTTAAAACTAGTCTAGCAATGAAGAATGATATAATAACAAAAGTTTTGGGTGGAAAAGCTTTAGATTTTGATAAAATATATACAGAGTACCTAGAGTATGCAGAAAGAATGAGACCTTTTGTAAAAGATATATCAGTTAAAGTTTACGATTCAATAAAGTCTGGAAAAAATGTTTTATTTGAAGGAGCACAAGGAACGCTGCTTGATATAGATTACGGTTCATATCCTTTTGTAACTTCATCAAACACTATTGCAGGCGGAGTTTGTGTTGGAGCAGGAATAGGACCTACTATGATAACAAATGCTGTAGGAGTAGCGAAAGCTTATACTACAAGAGTAGGAAAAGGACCATTCCCAACAGAACTTAATGATGAAGTAGGAGAATGGATTCGCGAAAAAGGCTTTGAATTTGGAGTAACAACAGGTAGGGCAAGAAGATGTGGATGGCTTGACCTTGTTATATTAAAAACTGCAGCGAGAATTTCAGGACTTACGAGCTTTGCTGTAACTAAAATAGATACATTAGCAGGACTTGAAAAAATTAAAATTTGCGTAGGATATAAATTTGAAGGTAGCGTTATAGATTATTTCCCAGCAAGCCTTGAGGATTTAGCTAAATGCGTGCCAGTATATGAAGAGTTTGATGGTTGGGATGAAAAGATAGCTGATGCAAGAAGCTATGAAGAACTTCCTGAAAATGCAAAAATATACTTAAAGAAAATTGAAGAATTTACAGGAGTTAAGGTTTCCATAGTTTCAGTAGGACCTAAAAGAGATCAAACAATGGTGTTAACTGAAATATAGCATATAGACATGCATATTATACAAAAGTTATTTTTTTAATATGTATGTTTTTTATATTATAGGAAATTATAATTATTGTGGGAAATATATATTAAGGTATACAAGTGCATACTATAGATTAAAAAAGTGCGTACTAGTAAAATTTAAGTATATAAAATATAATGAGAACTAGAGTTAAATTAACATAAAGTGAGGTATATAATATGGAAATAACTAAAGATATGACAATAGGCGAAGTTGTAAGACAAAAACCAGAATCAGTTGAAGTATTAATGAACTTTGGAATGGGTTGTGTAGGATGTCCTTCAGCACAAGCTGAAACATTAGAAGAAGCAGCAATGGTTCATGGTCTTAAATTAGAAGAATTAATGACTGCATTAAACGCATAAAAAAATTAAGACACTTAGCATTTGCTAAGTGTCTTGTTTTTTATCTTTTTTATCTTTTCTTTATTTTCTTAATGGCGAGGATAACAGGTATGGTAATTACAGTAGCTATGATGGCCTCTGGAACACCATTTATTAGACCTATACCATAAATGGTCTTTGCAGCAATAGATGGATCTATGCCCTTAGAAGCAGCAAATTTAGCCGCATATAAAACATATATCATAGTAAGGACGCCAAAAGTGTTAGTTAGCGAACCAACAACGGTCGCGAGTCCAATCCTTAGGCTATCGTTTTTAACGTGGATTAGTTTATAAACATAGTAAGAAGTAAGCCCAATAAGAACCCTTGGTAATACAGATACTAAAGGATTTATAAAAGCAAAAGAGAGTATATTTGGAGTTGTTATGTTTTGCATAATGCTAAACAGCCCAAATATGAAACCAATAGTCATTCCTACCATAGGTCCACCTATTATTGATCCTATAATAACGGGAATGTGCATTATAGTAGCTTTGGCACCAGGAAGTGGAATAAAGCCATATCCAGTTAAGCCAAGTACGATACAAACAGCTGATAGCATACCAATAGTTGTAAGTTCACTTGTTTTTATTCTTCTGAGTTTAATAGAATTATTATTAATCATGCGTTCCCTCCGCTCTTATTCCATAAGGATATAAGTCGTCCTATTCATAATCCTTATTTATAGTTCAGTTTCATAATGAATACTGACAACAATATTTTAACACTATTTTGATAACAATTACATAGCTAAATAAAAATTTAACAAACTTTATGTTAACACTATACGGTTAATATTTACTGTGTTGGTTTAGTTTGGTATTATTTTAAATATGAAGAAAATTAAGAGGTATAAAAATTATTGTGCACTAATATGAAATATAGGAGGGTATTATGGGCAAAATTCCAGTGGTTACAGATAGAGATTATAACATTCATTATTATGAAGTTGATATTCATAAAAGAGCTTTGATGACAAGTATTATAGATTATCTTGGTGATATGGCAATGTATCAAAGCGAAGTGCTTGGAGTTGGCATAGAACATCTTAAAGAGAATAAATCGGCTTGGGTGTTATATAAATGGGATATAACAATGGAGTCATATCCTTTATTAAACGAAACTATAAAGATTAAAACTTTTGCATATTCTTTTAATAAATTTTATGCATACAGGAAATATGAAATCTTTGATGTGAAAGGAAATAAAATAGGCTGTGCGAGTTCTGTGTGGATTTTAATAAATACAGACAGAAGAAGGCCAATAAGGATTACGAAAGATATGTATGAGGCTTATGGTGTAGATGATAGCAATAATGCAATTATAGATATCGAAGATATACCAACAATAACTAAAGTGGACAGTGAGAAAAGTTTTGATGTGAGGTATAGTGATATCGATACGAATATGCACGTAAATAATGTTAAATATGCTGCATGGGCTTTAGAAACAATTCCTAAGGATATAGTAATAAACTATGAACTAAGGAATATTAAGGTAACCTACAAAAAGGAAACAACATATGGAGAAACCATAAAGGTGAGCACAGAAATTATAAGAGAAGAAGATAAGATAATATGTAGGCATAAAATTATAAATGAAGAGGGAACTGAGCTGACGCTCTTAGAAAGTACTTGGATATAG
>DAVZGU010000163.1:3648-5202 GCA_052274215.1 Clostridium sp.
CCACCACAATCGCCATCTACATCTAATATTTCTCCCGCAAAGAATAAATTCTTAGTAATATTAGATTCTAGAGTTTCGGGATTAACTTCTTTTGTATTAATGCCTCCCGCAGTTACCTGAGCATTTGTAAAAGAATTAGTACCTGAAACCTCAAATTGCCATTGCTTTAACAAAGTATATAGAGCATCTTTTTCGTTTAAGGTCAAATCGCAACAAGGCTTATGAATGTCATCTATTTTTGCTTCTTTTAAAATTATTGGAATGACCTTCTTGTTAATTATTCCGATGAATGAATCATGGACGCAGCGACCCCGAAATACTGACCAATGATTGTTTAAAAATGTTTTTAGATCTTCGCAGCTAATATTTGGTAGCATATCAATACTTAAAGAAACCTTGCTATCTTTAGACAAACCATAAGATGCAGTCCTACTAAGCTGAAGAATCGGAGGTCCAGAAATGCCGTAGTCTGTGAAAAGTATTTCTCCGAATTCCTTTTGGACATATTTATCATTTATAAATATGTCCGCAAAACCATCAAATTTTACTCCAGATAGAGCCTTTAGTTTATTATAGTTTAATTTAAGCTGTACAAGGGATGGTACAGGAGAGATTATGCTATGGCCTAATTGTCTAGCCAATGAATAGCCGGAGCCGTCAGAACCTGTTTTAGGGGCCGATTTACCACCAGTCGCAATAATCAACTTTTCACATTCATATGTAGAACTATCTGTGCTATAAATTTTAAAACCATTTTTTGTTTTAATAATCTCCTTAGCTTTGGTATTTGTATACAGTGGAATTTTTTTCTCGTCTATAGCAAAGCGCAGTATATCAAGTACTGATGAGGCCTGCAATGACATAGGAAACATTTTACCACCGTCTGTTGTCACTAAAGGTATTCCTAAAGATTCGAAAAAATCTATAGTATCCTTTATGGTAAAAGAATCTAGTGTATAACCTGCGAAATATGGATTTTCACTGTGATATCTATTATTATTTATATGTGCATTACTGATATTACACCTACCGTTACCGGTGGTTAGTATTTTTTTACCTACTCTGTCGGTGCCTTCAATTATTGCTACATCTATTCCAAAATCTTTTGCTATTAAAGCAGAGGTTAAACCAGAGGCACCTCCGCCAATTATTATAAGAGAATGTTTCAAGAAAATCTCTCCTTTCGAGAAAAAATATTTTTATAATATAAAGTGGTTACATATAATCTTACCCTAAAATGAGTAGGATGAAAATGAATTTTTATTTTGTTTTATAAGAAACCCTAGAATTTCTTTATGATTGTTTAGTAAAAGGTAATTATTTTGAAAAAAATATAATTTTTTTTTAGTAAGATGAACCCTTGATTTAACTGGATCTGAGCGTTTTATAATAAAAAACAATAAAAAAAAACAAGAAAACATGTTGACACTTTAAGAAAAATTAGGTATTATAGTTTATGTCGGGTTGCGAGACGAAAGCCCATAATAAATAAAGTGACAAATTAGTATGGCTCCTTGGTCAAGCGGTTAAGACACCACCCTTTCACGGTGGTAA
>DAVZGU010000164.1:0-5183 GCA_052274215.1 Clostridium sp.
CACCGGTTGCACCAGTAGCTCCAGTAGCACCAGTTCGTCCAGTTGCACCGGTTGCGCCAGTTCGTCCAGTTGCTCCGGTTGCTCCAGTTCGTCCAGTAGCCCCAGTTCGTCCGGTTGCACCAGTTGCACCAGTTGCACCAGTTGGTCCAACTATGCATTTTATACAGCAAGGATGACAACAATCGTGTTTGTCATCACAGTGGTGTTTCTCATCACAGTGCGGTTTCTCATCACAGTGTGGTTTCTCATTACAGTGGTGTTTGTCATCACAGTGTGGTTTATCGTCACAGTGGTGTTTGTCATCACAATTGTGGTTTTTAGGAATTAAAAAGTCATAAGGTTCATATTCATCGTCAGATTGATATTTTTCAGAAGAAAAATCATTGTATTTATTCAATATAGATACCTTCCTTATTAATAATATTTTTTCTATTTAAAGAGCTTGTACTTTCTTTTATTTAAGATGCTCGCACTTTCTATACATAATATGCAGATGCCTTGTTTTGTGTTAAAGATATACAGTAAAAATTTAGTTGAAAAATTACTATTTAAATTATTTGTGTGAAAATTATGTGTTTTGTAAAAAACAGTTATGTTCGTCATTGATTAAAAATGGTTACTTATATATAATATAAAGATATGGTTAAAAATAGATAGTTGTTATATTTATTAGGAGGAGTTTGCAATGAGACTTATTAGAGAATTTTATGCTAGAGAAACTTTGCAGGTTGCTAAGGAACTTTTAGGAAAAATACTTGTACATAATGTTAATGGAGTAAAGTTAAGCGGAAAGATAGTTGAAACAGAAGCATACATTGGATCAATAGATAAGGCTTGTCATGCTTATGGAGGAAAACATACACCAAGACTTGAGACTCTATATGGTATGCCTGGCATCGCATACGTATATTTTATTTATGGGATGTATCATTGTTTTAATGTAATAACAAAAGAAGAAGGAATTCCAGAAGGAGTTTTAATTAGAGCTATTCAGCCAATAGAAGGTCTAGACGAAATGTCAAAGCTAAGATTTAAAAAAGGTTATAATGAATTGACAAAAGCTCAAATTAAAAACTTAACAACAGGTCCATCTAAGCTCTGTATAGCTATGAATATAAATAAAGAAAATAACAAACAAGATCTGTGCATAAGTGAACTATATATTGAAGACTCAGTGGAAAAAGAAAAAATCGAAATTATAGAAGCTAAGAGAATTGGCATTGATTATGCAGAAGAGGCAAAGGACTTTCCGTGGAGATTTTACATAAAAAATAATATTTGGGTATCTGTGAAATAGAAAATTAACAGCGTTTAAAAGGGGCAGGTAGATGAAATTAAACAACCCATAGAATATAGCCGTTAACTTTGACTTTGAAGTATATGGAAGGGATACTTTCACTACCATAAGGGGTTTGATTTTTTTGAGAGCGATAGAAATAATAAATCCCTTGGAGATAGCAACATCCCCAAGGGTTCATTTTTTTACAATTGGTGTTGGTATTGAATGGCAATTCCCGTCTAATGCTAAAATTGTTAAATTTGCGATTACAGCATCTCTAAACTGATCTGGTACTTTTTGAATTGTTCTTAATCCTGACTTTACAAGCCTATAGTACATATCAACCATTTATATACTTCCTTTCGCTAATAAGTATTCGAACATCTCTTATAGTCATATGATTATTATTTATATCTTGATTAGTTGGCTGATTAGGGTGTATTTGTTGATGTTTTACAAACGGGTTAAATAATAATACTACTTATACAACTACATAAAATGGTCATATAGTATATTGTTTACAAAATCAATTTAAATATACATTCTATGTTGGTTAGTTGAAGTGGATAATAATATTGATATTAAATCATTACAATAAACATGAAGGGAAGTAATAAGAATGAGTTTTTTATTTAAAGACAAAGATAAAAAAGATGGGGTACAAGAAATTAAGTTTGGCAAAATTATAAATAAAAATAGAAAAATTATAAGGGAGGCAACATTTAGAATATTAAGTACTTCAATTATATATAATGATGAAGAAGATTACTATGATACATTGGCAACATGTGTTAATGAAAACAATGTAATAGAAACAATAAGTATAGAAGGATTCGATGTACATGAAAATGTTGTAGATCTTAAAGGTGCGTATATTGACTATGAAGAAGATTCAGAAGTAAACTTCACTGGGACAATATACTATTTATAATTTTATGGAGGTTATTATGAAAAAAATTTCACAGTATTCACGAAAAATGTGGACAATAGATGGATTAATCATAACAGGAATATTTTTAATAATTGCAGCGGCATTAAATATATTTTTAGAGTTCAATGCACTATGGAAATACATATTAACATGCAGCATATATGGACTAGCATTAATAATATTAATAAACTCATTGTTTATGCCAAAATATAAATATGAAAAATTTAGATATGATATGGATGAGGATAAGGTTATCTTAAAATATGGAGTATTTACTGAAAAAAATGTAATTATTCCTATGAGTCGAGTTCAGTATGTAGATACGAAGCAAGGAATAATATTAAAAAAATATAAGCTTATAAATTTAACGGTGCATACTGCTGGAGGAGAATATGAAATTCCTTATTTGGAAAGTGAAGTAGGAAGTATGATTGGGCTTCGAATTGCAAAAGTAGTTCAGGAGAGAAGTATATGAGAGAATTAAAACATCCACATAAATATATAATATTTTCTGGAATTTTTAAATTTATAAAAAATAGCATAATCCCATTTATTATATTTTTAGTATCAATAGGTTCTAAAATCCCCGAAAAGTATGGAGGGAATTATACAGCAATTTTAGCTATAGTGTTTTTTTTGGTTATAGCTATTGGTTTAGCTATAGTAAAATGGAAGAAAAATGTATATTGCGTAGAGGATGAAGGCATTTATATAAAATATGGAGTTTTTGAGATGCATGAGAGAACATTACCTTTTGCACAAGTGCATACTGCAGATATATCGTCCTCACTAGTTCAAAGGTTGTTTAATGTTTATAAACTTGAAATTGATACTGCTGGAGGAGATGAAAAGTCTGAAATATCTATATTCTTATCTAAAGATGAAGCACTAAGAATGAAAAACATTATATTTAAAGGAAATAAAAACAAAGAAGAAGTTAAAATTATGGAAGAAAAAAATATAAAGAAATTCACTTCATCTTTAAAAGATTTATTTGTCATGGCAACATTTTCTACCCGTATTTTAGCAGGCTTTTTTATAATTACTGCCTTTTACTTTAAGATAGACAATATAATACCTGATGAGGTTAAGAGGAAAGCTGAAACATTTACTGGTGATATGGTGAATGAGATTAATGGTGCAAGCATAATAAAATATATAGCAGCATTAATTATGATTATGTTATTTATATCATGGAGCATATCCGTTATTGTAACTGTAATGAAATATTATAGATTTACGGTTATACGCGAAGAAGATAATATTAAACTATCATATGGATTTTTTGATAAAAAAGAAGTAACTATTCCAGTAAAACGAATTCAGAGTTTAATAATAGTGGAGGGAGTTATTAAAAAGCCATTAGGCTACTTTTCATTAAATGTTGAAACTATAGGATATGGAAAAGATAAGGGTGAAAGTACAATGATTTGCCCTATTGCTAAGAAGAAAGTGATTGATAAGTTTTTTGAAAATATTTTGCCTGAAATGAATATAACTTATGACTTAGTGAAGTCCCCTAGAAAAGCTTTAAAGAGATTTCTTTTATTTAGATTAGTAGTTGTTCTTATAGTAATGTCAATAATCGCTATTTTTGCTCCTTATGGATATTATGTGTTTTTATTACTTCCTATTTTAGTGATTTGGGACTATATAAGATTTATTGATAATGGACTGTATTGTAGCGATGATTTTGTTGTCATGAGATATAGGGACCTTGCAAGAGAAACCGTTATTGTGCAGAAAGAATGTATTCAGTCAGTTGAAAAAATACAAAATATTTTCCAAAAGAGAAGAGGTATTGCTAAATGTAAAGTAATTATAGCTGGAGATATTTTAGGTAAATCATATACGGTTGGATATATGAATGAAAATTATGTTGATGACATTGTGTTGAAATAATCAAAACAATATCATAGCGATATTAAAAAAAATGTCATTTTTCCTCGACATACACACGAAAACTATCAGTAATTGCCCATTTATGGTATTATATAATTACTAAGGTGGGCAATTATGGGATAAATAAGTTGTATATTTTGGGAATGCTATGCAAGCAGAAAAACAATTTGTTAAAGTGTAAATATATTAGTAATAAAGAATTTTTATAAAATGGGGGATGAGATAAGCTTGAAGAAGTTATCGAAGATACTATCTATATTATTGATGCTAGCATTATTGGTAACAATTAATTTTGATGTATATGCTAAACCGAGGTCTGGTGGATTTAAATCAAGTGGTAGTACTAAAAGTTCAAGTAGTAGTAAAAGCTCAAGTAGTAGCAGTAGTGGAACTTTTAAATCAAGTAGTAGCTACAAAAAACCTTCAGCCAAAACAACGAAAAAACCATCAACTAATAAATCGACAAGTACAAGTGATGCAAATAAAAGTAGTAACAATAGTAAATCAAAAACACCAATTATAAATAGCAATAACAATTATAGAAGTAGTCGGTCAATGGGATTACGCGGATTTTTGTTTTCTAGTATAATATCAAGGATGGTAAGCGGAATAGTAATCATATTAATACTATACTTTGTGTACAAATTGCTTAAAAGAAGACACTAATATAAGGAAAGTGAGGGCTAAAATTTTAATGAGTAATGAAAAAGAATATTTAAGTAAAATGAGTGATACTTATGTAAAAGCTCATGGTGATTTATTTTTAAAGCTATATTCTAATGAGTTCCGCGATGATACGTTAAAGAATAAAGTTAAAGCATTAAAGTTTAAGGTAATATCAGAAGATTTTGCGCAGCTAATAGATAAAGCTATTAAAGAATCTGGTAAACTAATGCACGTCGTAGTAGATGATACTAAAGAAGTTCGTGAATATCATAAAAAATACGTAAATCAATTAAATCAAGTTGTAAATTGTTCTAAGTGTGAATGTATTGAGTGTGCATATGAATGTAAATTTAGTTCTTGTGGTAATTGTTTATCAGGATGCAGAGTTAAGCAGTGTGATAAAAA
>DAVZGU010000165.1:0-5124 GCA_052274215.1 Clostridium sp.
TACCTATAGTTGTTGTAATAGATAGTGAAGGTAACAATCTATATAAACAAGGACAAAATGCTTATTTGGAAAGTGTAAAATAAATTTGATTTAAGTTATAGTGTGAGGTGATACCATGGAAATTAATAAACCAGCAAAAGCCGGAACAATGGAATCTAACGATATATATGTAATGCTTATGCCAAACCCTAAGGGCGGTATTGAAATAAATCTTCAAAGTATTGTTATGAAACAGTTTGGGGAAGAAATAGAAAGAGTAATACGGGATACACTTAAGGAATTAAAAGTAGAAAATATTATAGTTAATGCTCAAGATAAAGGTGCATTAAACTATACAATAAAAGCTAGAATAGAAACAGCTACAAAAAGAGCTCAATAAGAGGTGACGTATATGAAAAAGTTGAGAAGAACTATGCTTTTTATGCCTGGTAATACTCCAGCGATGCTTCAGGATGCAGGAATTTTAGGTGCAGACTCAATTATATTAGATTTAGAGGATGCTGTAAGTCTAACAGAAAAAGACAGTGCTAGAATTTTGGTAAGCGAAGCGATAAAAAATGTAGATTATAGTAATGTAGAAGTGGTAGTTAGGGTAAATCCATTTACTACTGAATTTGCACAAAAGGATATTGATGTAATTGCAAGAGTTAAACCAGATACATTAATGATACCAAAAGCTACAGAAGAAGAACTAAAGGCTATAAATGAAATACTTACAAATATAGAAGTACAGGAAGGTTTTGTAAAGGGAAGTATAAAGTTAATTCCAATAGTGGAAACAGCCTATGGAGTTGAAAATGTTTATAACATAATAAAATCTTGTGATAGGATAGTAGCTGTTTTACTTGGAGGAGAGGACTTAACTTCAGATTTAGGTATAAAAAGAACCAAAGAAGGAGAAGAAGTTTTCTATGCAAGGAATCGAGTAGCAATTGCATGTAGGGCAATGAAGGTGGATTCTATTGATACTCCATTTACAGACACTAACGATTTTGAGGGATTATCAAAAGATACATTTAAAGCTAAAAGCCTAGGATTCACAGGTAAAGCAGCAATAAATCCAAGACAAATTGATACCATTCATTCTGTATATGCTCCAACTTCAGAAGAAGTAAAATACGCCAAAAGAGTTCTAGAGGCTATGGAAGAAGCAGAAAAAGAAGGAAAAGGAGTATTTTCCCTAGACGGGAAAATGGTAGATGCTCCAGTTATAAATAGAGCTAAAAACACAGTAGAATTAGCAAAGCTTTTAGGCCTTATATAAAAGCTTTTTTTAAAGCTACTTTAGTGGATTAGTTAATTGAGGTGATAGTAATGAAAAATATACTAGGTAGGGAAATACCTGAATATATAGAGGGTTATGGAAAAGTAACCCCTTTCGAAGGTGCATTTAAACATGTTGGCATTAAAGTAAAAAAAGAAGTGAAAGTAAACTCGATAACTCCTAGTGATGAAAAAGTTTTAAATAGTATAGAGGAAGTTTTAGAGAAGGTTTCATTAAAAGATGGTATGACAATTTCATTCCATCATCATTTAAGAAATGGAGACCATGTATTGAATTTGGTGGTGGATGCTATTGCAGAAAGAGGAATAAAGAATATTACCTTAGCAGCAAGCTCTCTGTTTCCAAACAATGTGCCTTTAATTGGGCACATAAAAAACGGTGTAATTACTAAAATAGTGACTAATTATATGTCAGGTCCTGTGGCACAAGAAATTTCCAGAGGAATATTAAAAACACCAGTTATAATGCATACCCATGGTGGACGTGCTAGAGCAATAGAAAGTGGAGATTTGCATATAGATGTAGCTTTCATTGCAGCACCTACAGCAGACACATATGGAAACATTAATGGATTGTATGGAAAATCAGCCTGCGGAGCGCTAGGTTATGCAGTATCAGATGCGCAGTGTGCAGATAAGGTAGTGGCAATAACAGATAATTTGGTACCTTATCCTACTTGCCCTATAGAAATAAGTCAAATATATACAGATTATATTCTAAAGGTAGATTCCATTGGTGATCCAGCTGGAATAGTATCAGGTACTACAAAAATTACTAAGGATCCAGTGGGACTTAAAATAGCTAAAATGGCGAGTGATGTTATGGTTGCGTCAGGGCTTGTTAAAAATGAAATGTCATTTCAAACAGGTGCAGGTGGGATTTCTTTAGCTGTAGCTGCAGAATTAAGAAAGTATATGAAAGAGAATGGCATAGTTGGTAGCTTTGCGTCAGGTGGAATAACTGGATATCTTGTAGATATGTTTAAAGAAGGATTATTTAGATCATTATTTGATGTGCAGTGTTTTGATTTACAAGCAATACAATCTTATGTAAGTACTCATAAACATCAAAGAATGTCTGCTTCCATGTATGGAAATCCAGATAACAAAGGTGCAGTTGTAAATAACCTAGACATAGTTATCTTAGGTGCTACAGAAATAGACACAAATTTTAATGTTAATGTAACCACTGGTTCAGATGGCGCTATCATGGGTGGTTCTGGGGGCCATAGTGATACAGCAGCAGGAGCTAAGCTTACAATAATTGTTACACAATTAACGAAGGCAAGACTTCCAATTATAAAGGATAGTGTAACTACGGTAACAACTCCAGGAGAAAGCATTGATGTTATTGTAACAGAAAGAGGAATAGCGGTTAATCCAAAAAGGACGGATATAATCCAGAAATTAAAGAAAACTAATCTTCCTATAATGACTATTGAAGAGATGAAAGCAATAGCTGAAAAAATGACAGGTAAACCAAAGGCGATTGAACTTTCTCAGGAAATAGTTGCAGTTATAGAATATAGAGATGGTTCGGTAATTGATGTGGTTAGAAGACCGCTATAAGGTATAAAATAAAGCTGAAAATAATAATTTTCAGCTTTATTTTATTTATATTAAAAGTTGCAATGGTAAAACTATATATATTGGATTTTATAGCACAATAAAGATATAATAGAGTGTAGCGATAATATATCTTAGGGTGCACCAGAAGCTTTCATAAGGAGGATTTCTATGTATGGATTTAACGCTGAAAGAATTAATCTAAAGGATGAAGATGAGGTAAAGAAAGTAAAAGATTTTTTGCAAACATTTGGGCTACTACTTGATGATAATGTGGATTATACCATTGTTATTAGAAAAAATGAAGAGATTAAAGCCACTTGCTCTAAGTCGAAAAACGTGTTTAAATGTTTTGCAGTTTCAGATGATTTAAGAGGAGAAGGGGTATCCGCTATATTGATGGGAGCATTATCGGATAAGCTTTTTGAGGAAGGAATTTATCATAGTTTTATATTTACCAAGGTAGAAAACACAGATATATTTACGTCACTTGGGTACAAACTTATACATAAAATAGAAAATGTAGCTCTACTTGAAAGTGGAATATATGATATAAAAAAATATTTAAATGATATGCAAAAGGAATACGATATAGATGCAAATACTCAGAAGTCAGCAATAGTTATGAATTGCAATCCCTTCACATTAGGACATAAGTATTTAATAGAAGAGGCCGCGAGGCAAAGCACAGAAGTCCTGGTATTTATAGTTGAAGAAGATAAATCTTCATTCCCATTTATCTATAGATATGCTATGGTTAAAGAAGGTGTTTCCCATTTGCATAATGTACGGGTGATTAAAGGTGGAGAATATATTATTTCAGAGGCTACTTTTCCGTCCTATTTTTTAAGAAAAGAAGATGTAATACTAAAGGCATATACAACACTCGATGCATCAATTTTTGGAAGATATTTTTGTGAAACTCTAAATATAACTAAGAGATTTATAGGAGAAGAGCCTTATTGCATAGTTACAAACGCTTATAATGAGGCTTTAAAGGAAATACTACCCACCTATGGGGTCGAAGTTGTAGAGGTAAAAAGAAAAGCATTTATGGGAGATATTATAAGTGCTTCAAAGGTTAGAAAATTAATTAAGGAAGACCAAATAAGCCATATTGAACATATAGTACCTAGTTCAACGTGGGAATTTTTAAATACTTTGGTAGGAAAGGAGATAATGCGGAAAATAAGGAACAGCGATTCTCCACATTAATTACGATATGTATACAGCAGAAGATATATTGCTAGCAAGAGAAAAAAGAATTGAATATCAAGAAGAACTAGTGAAGAGATATAAAATGCCAATACTGGTTGTTAGGGTTAACTACCCAGGCATAAACAAGGATAATCATTATTCACAAGAAATAACTGTGATTATGGATCAAATAATTTGTAAAATACTTTCTGATTCTATTAATTATAAAAAAATAGTTACAACTGCAGAAGGTCCCATTGTGATTATGTGCATAAATAAGGAAGCAAGGGACATTAAATCAATGACACTTAATTTAGAAGATAATCACATTTTAGGAAGATGTGTAGATTTAGATGTATATGATGAAAAAGGTAGAAGTATTAGTAGAAGAGATTTCGGATTAGATATGAGAAAATGCTTTATTTGTGAAGACATAGCTCATAATTGTGTAAGAAGTAAAAAACACAACTTCGATGAAGTTGAAGAATTTATTAAAAGTAGATTTGCAGAATATGGGGAGAGATTTTATGGAAAATAAATATTTAATATCCCATGAAGCCTTTGTTATAGCAGGGTACGCAATTGAAGCAATGCTATGTGAAGTGGCTGCATATCCGTCACCAGGACTAGTATCATCTATATCAAAAGGGGCTCATATAGATATGGATCACTATTCTTTTATTAAAAGCACCTCGGCTCTAAGTAAGTATATGGTATTATTTGCGCAGGAAGGATACTCAAAGAGAACTCCTAAAGAAATATTTAAGGCTATTCGAAATATAGGAATAGAAGCCGAAGAAGAGATGTTTAAGGCTACCAAGGGTGTAAACACTCATAAAGGTATGATTTTTCTTTTAGGCATAAGTTGTGCAGCCGTGACCAAAGCGATGTATGATAAGAAAAATTTTGGGGAAATTCAAAATATAATAAAGCAAATGACTAGAGGACTTGTTCAGGATGAATTATTTTATATGAATAAAGATAAAATCACAAGCTATGGAGAAAAATTATTTTTAAAATATAATAACTTCTCTACAGGCTTTTGGACTTCCAGGCATATTAACAATAAGAGTATCT
>DAVZGU010000166.1:0-5119 GCA_052274215.1 Clostridium sp.
GAGCATTTTCCTTCATCTTTGACATAGACCCATTTGCATTACCAAAGAGCAGTACAAGTGTTAGGGATAATGTTAAGGTTAAAGTTATAAATGCGGTAACCTTTTTATATTTAAACACATCGTTTATTGCTAAGGCTAATGGAGATGTAGTATCTTTAATCAATGATTTTGTTAATTTTTTCCTTGAAGAAGTAATCCCTATTCTAAGAGCCTCCACAGGGGTGATCTTATTAGTTCTTCTAATTACAAAATACAAATTAATAATTACTACTAATGTAAATGAAATTATTGTAGATAAAATAACATATGCATTAATACTTACACCTTGAAAATCACCAATATACTTTAAAACTTTAGATGCTGTGTAATTTAATATAGGGATACTACATAGCGCTCCAAGGATGCTTCCAATAAATGCAATTGTTGAGTAACCTATAATATAAAATTTAAGGATTTCTCTTTTAGAAAAACCAAGAGCTTTGTATATTCCAATAGATTTATATTCTTTTAAAATATTATTCCATATAATAAATCGCATAAGAAGCACTGAAACAATAAACACTAGAATTGAAGCTAAGGTTGCAATGCCACCCATCATAGAAGAAGCCATAGTGGAACTTAAGATTACTAAATCTTTATCAACTACAAAGCCACCAACTTTTATAGCCCCGGTCAAATCCTTTTCCACATTAGCTACATTAGTCCCACTTTTAACATCTATAAAAATTAATGATGTTTTCCTTAATGAAGAAAATTCCTGCCCACTATTCTTATTGGTATATAGATTAATTGTACCAATAGTAGCCGAGGGCTGAAGAGAGTCATTAATTAAGGAGGAAACCTTTAAAGTAACATCATTTGTCTTTGTTTTGATGGTTAAGTTATCTCCAAGGTGAATATTATGATTTTCTGCTAGAATCTTAGTAATCCACACTTCACCTTCTTTAGGGCAACTGTCATTATTTGATGAGTTACCCTTAGTTAACCCAAATGGAAGACTTTTACTATCTTCTATGGGAACCACATCGTACATTGAAATCTTTAAATTTTCACCATTGTGATAAAGGTCATTACCAGAGGTGACAGCCTCAATAGCTTTAACATCCTTAACCTCTGAATTACGCATACCCCACTTAAGTACATCATTTGTAGAACTCTCATTAGCGTTATAACAAATTATATCGTAAAATTTATCATTAGAATAAAATTTATTAACATACCCTTCAATAGAGGTTAACATAGACAAACTACTTGTAAATATTAAAGAGGATAAAAATAATAACGCTCCTATTAAAAAACATTGAAGTTTTTTCTTTTTCAATTTTTTAAGCCACATATAAGCACATCCTTTCCTTAATTCTATAATACGTTAGAAAAATTAAAGAAATATATTTAAATTATTAATGAAATCTTACAATAGTATTTATTCAACAAATATTTCACCCGACTACCTCAAAATTATAAATGAATATCTGAAAGTTCCATTTTTACGCTTTCCTTTTTGCTTGATATTTTGTTACTATGTATTACATTTTCATGAAATACATTTCTTGAAGGAAGCTTAACTAGGCCATTGTTAAAATGTTACCATATATTACGATTTATTCATATACTTGTCATTGGGTTTAATATGAAAAGGAGCCCTTAGGCTCCTTAATTGGTTTGATACGATAAGCTATTAAATTTAATCTAATAGCTTATCGTATTCATTTAGTAGTTCATCTAACTCTTGACTAAGTACTACTAATTTGGGATCAGTTAAGGTTTTTTTTTCATCCATTAACTGATGCAATAAAGCTCTGTATTTTTCAATTTTTTGTGATGTTTCATCCAATTGTGTCATAATGTCCCTCCTTTCTCTACCAATTATAGCGAAAATTGGTAGAGGTTTGTCTGCCATTATGTAACGCCCATATTTTAACGACATTTCAGAAGGAAAGTCTCCCACTTCTATAAGTAGGAGTTACATACCCTAACAAATAGAAAACTTCAGTGGGAGTATAAATCTCCTTCTGAAGTCGTTAATATGCAGCTCCGCAGGAGATGATTTAATGTAAAAAAAAGACACTCTTTCGAGTGTCCTTAGTTGCAACTGACTATTTTCCAAAATCTAACTACCATTACTCCCCTTGACATGGTCAATCAAAATTGCAACACTTGTGTGTAATTAATTATTTTGTGATAATTAAATTTCACTTTTTATTTCATTAAAGCAACATATTGATGATCTCATATCACTCCCATCTTTTTACTTTCTTAACTAATAACTGTAAATATGAGTTATCTTACAAAATAGTAAGATAATAACCTGACTGTATTTTTGAACTTTTTAGCGGTATTGCGTAACAATGCTATTAATAAGGGGTTCTACTTAAAACAACTAACGTAAACTTGCTATATTTTGAAAGTTATTTTTGACGAATTTTTGACGTCAAACAAAAGACTGGATATAATTTCAGCCTTTTGTTATGTAATTAACTTATGCACCCCAACATATCTTGGCAGTATTTATAAACCTCTCTCAATTGCTGTCTTAAAAAAATGTTTTCTTTTTTTAATTGATTTTCTACTTGCCACCCTCCCAAACAACTCCTTTATTTTATAGCATATCTTTAAGTATGTAGTAGTTGTTATATAGAGTTATTTATATAGTCTTATTAAGTATGCACGTTAACCACATGTTGGTTTCAAACGTATGTTATTGATATGTTGGTAATGATATATCTCATTTTATTTATACTTTATTTGAAGTACGACGTAAAAATGCCGTAAATTCAGATTGAATAATACAGTATTTTCAAGTGGCTATTCAGTTTTAATAGTCGTGACGCTTAATAATAATCTAGCAATTAAATTCAGAAAAATCTAACCTTAAATAATTACTATTTATTTTTTTAAATTAAAGATATATTGAAGTTGCTTTTCTTTACTATCCATTACTAGATAATGTGTTGTTACCTTATTACCATTACTATATGAAATTTCAAATCCCTTTCTGCTAGAATCATAATCATCTATATAATAGCCTTGATTAGAACTTTCTCTAAAGTCCCAATATGTGCCTGATACATATTGAAATGCTTTTACAAACTTACTATTATTAAAATATTCAATATCTCCAAATTCATATGCTGTCCCATTATTTTTTTTAACTTCATTAAAACTAATAGATACTTCATCCCCTGATTTAGCATAGCTTTGTTCTGCCACTGCAGCTTCAAGAGCAACCTTTATGTTGCGACTACCATTATATACACCATCTGTATAAGGTAGCCCGGTTTTTACTACACTTTTCAAGACTTCTTCATATGTCATTCTATTATCTATGTCAAGATATAGTTGTTGTAATTTATCATAATCTACCTTTATACCATTTTTTTGTTCTCCTTTAATTTCTGTTTTTGAAGTATTCACTGCTACAGTTTCAATATTAGTATTTTCTTTTTTAACCGCTTTCTTAACTTCAATATTTTCTTTTTTTGTATCTTTGCTTATAGTTTTAGTCGCAACTGTTTTATCTACTTTGTTTGTTTCAGCTGGTGACATGGATACTCCAACACAAAACATAATAAAAGTGACTAATATCCCTATCCCAAATTTCTTAGCTTTTCCATTCTTTTTAAATGCCGAAACTATGGTTAGTATTATACAAATAATACAACCTAGAAATCCCGAAATTCCTATTAACATATCCATAAGCATTCGCCCCCTGTAAATTTAATCCTTGTTAATATTACTATGTTCTGTTATAAAAGTAAATTGTATGATTTTTGTTATCGTTTAATCAAAAAATAATAAAAACTCCGGGGCATCCCTCAGACCTTCATTAAATCTATAAATAGTACCTCACTACACCTCTGATGCAAATTACCGTTTCATAAAATAGAGTTCTTTGTATTTTTAAAGTAATCAACATTACTATCATTTTTTATAAAGTTTATGTTTTTCAGGTGCTGCAACAATATTATTTTTAACATATTGTATTTTTTCCTGCAATACATTCAAAAAAATTTCGTTTTAAATAATAATTCTTCGTAGATCTGCGTCATCTATGTTAATAATAATTATATTATCGCTCGAAAAATACTCTCTAGCTAATTTCGGGCAAGTCCTCGCAACCCTTTTTCTTGAAAAGAGGATACCATTATAACTACTTGTTCACTTTTATTTTTGCTTAATTTCAAAATTCCAAATAATTTGTGATAATAAGTATTGGCTCTATGTCAATATCTTAGACATAAAAAGTCGAATTTTTTATGAAGCCTTTTTAGCCAAATCTTCACACTGTTGATGATTAATGTATCCAATACTACTATGTATCCTTTTTATATTGTACCAATCTTCTATATATTCAAATATTCCTACTCTTGCAGCATCATAATCAAAATATTTAACACGGTAAACTTCTTCTTTTTTCAATGAGGCATGAAATGATTCAATGCAAGCATTATCATATGGGCAACCTTTGGCACTAAATGAGTGTTTAATAATTTTAGTGATCTCTCTATATTCTTTAAAAGCAGAGATTGTATATTGGCAGCCCATATCGATTTTTGCTTGTGCTGTGGATATTTATAATTTCTTTTTCTATGACAGAAGAAGAAGTTGATTAAAAATTTTTTTAAAAATTTTATAATGATTTTTTGACGAATAGTTAAATACCCTTGATAAATAAGGGGTTAGATAGTATGAGTTATCTTACAAAACAGTAAGATAACTTTTTTATTTGTAAGTGGATCGACATGGAGTGCTAACAGCTCGTGGAGTATACTATGGTTATAGTGATGAGAAAAGAAAAAAATTCAGGGGGCATATTATGGCTGATGAAGTATTAAAAATCGAAAAACTAAAAAAAGTGATTGGTAAACGTACAATCGTTTCAGATATTTCCATTGAACTAAAAAAAGGAGAAATATTCGGTTTTCTAGGACCTAATGGAGCTGGAAAATCCACTACTATTAAGATGATTGTAGGATTATCCAAAATTACTGAGGGAAATATCTATGTAGGTGGATGCTCCGTAAAAGAGGATTTCAAAGGAGCAATGCGTAACATTGGGTGCATAGTTGAAAATCCGGATATGTATAATTATATGTCTGGACTGGATAATCTTAAAATA
>DAVZGU010000167.1:0-2839 GCA_052274215.1 Clostridium sp.
GAAACCTCTAGCATATTAATATGCTAGAGGTTTCTTATAGTTAATAAAAAATTATTATAATTATTTTAATTCATTCATCATTTGGTTAGCTTCATCTTTTAATTGTTGAACTTCATTATCTGCAGCATCTTTTGTAGGATACCATCCTTTTTGTTTCATAGCGTCAAATATCATATATTGAATGTTCTGATCGTTTTTAAAATTGTCAATTAGGGTATTTCTTAAATTTGTACAAGAAGATTCAGTTATTCCTGTACTATAAGCAGAAATAACTTGTTTTTCTGTAGCGAGTAAATCATGCATCAAATCTTTTTCGCACATAGTTGTATTCATATAATATCCCTCCATTTATATATTATTGATGAGAATCAAGGTAAGTTTTCAATGTGTTAAAGTTTTGTTTATGTGTTTGGCTAGCTTCAGTGCAAAGATTTTTTAAATTTTGATCTGTACATTGTGAACCATATTCATTAAATTTTTTATTAAGTAATGATTCATATCCTAATTGGTCTTTAATAACTTTTAGGTTGTTGCTTTCAATTTGTTTATTTTCAGCATTCATCATATTTATTACCTCCAGTCTTTTATTTAAATCAGCACAAGAGTATTATCTGCTTTTTATATTAGAATATAACTGGTAAGTTAATGTAATAATGACATACAATTAATCTATCAAATAAAGATAATTTATAACAAAAATATTTAAGAAAAATTTATTATAAATAGATTTTTTTAGCAAATTGATAAAAATTAAGAAAATTTTAAGGTAACATTAATCAATATTTAATAATAGTAGAGTACAATATATATATAATAAGAAAGTTAGATTAGACGGGAGTGACTATTATGCCTACTATAAATATGCTGTCATCAGCTGATAAAGTCAAAGGTCAAGGGGTAGGTTCGGCTTATTTAGAGCAAGTAAATTTAGTCCGAAACGGATTAGATAAAGAATATAAAGTTGTAATAAATAAAATGGCAAGAACCGAAATAATGCATTATCATAGTATTGATTTTAAGCATTATTTGAGTATACCTTTTGCTAAAAGAAAAGGTGTAACAGTGGGTTATGTGCATTTTTTGCCTGAGACCATTGAAGGAAGTATTAAATTACCAAAGTTAGTTAAAAAGATTTTTTATAAATATATAATAAGTTTTTATAATAGTATGGACTACTTGGTTACAGTAAATCCTAATTTTATAACTAAACTTGAAGCTTATAATATTGATAGAAAGAAAATCACTTACATTCCTAATTTTGTTTCGACTGAAAAATTCTATAATCTTTCAATTGAGGATAAATACATAGCAAAGGAAAAAATGAAAATTGCAAAGGATGCCTTTGTTGTGCTTGGAGTAGGACAAATACAAACAAGAAAAGGTGTTATTGATTTTATTGATATCGCAAGAAAACTTCCAGAAGTACAATTTATTTGGGCTGGTGGATTTTCTTTTGGAAATATTACGGATGGATATAAAGAATTAAAAAATGAAATAGAAAATGCACCTAAAAATATCTTATTTACAGGAATAGTTGAAAGAGATTTGATGAATGATATATATAATGTATCAGATGTTCTTTTTATGCCATCTTATAACGAGCTTTTTCCTATGTCAATACTTGAGGCAATGAATACTTACACTCCAGTACTGCTAAGAGATTTGGAGCTATATGAGGATATATTATTTGATTATTACTTAAAAGAACATGATAATGAAGGGTTCATTAAGGCTATAGAAAAATTAAAAAATGATGCAACTTATTATAAGCAGGCTAAAGAAAAAGCTATAAGAGGGCACAATTTTTATTCTAGAGAGAATGTACTTGCTATGTGGAAAAAATTTTACGAAAAGGTATATAGAATAAAGGGTAGGTAATCTAATGAAAAAATATAAATTTAATATTATTTTGGGGATAGCTTCTGGAGTTATATTTGTTTTGTTGATAATTTTCACACATGGTTGGATGGATTTAATTCATCAAATGAAAAACTTGCAAATTCAATGGATATTCGTGGCGATTATTTCCATGATGCTATATTGGATTTTTGAAGCTAAAACATTGCAAAGTATTATACTTTTAATGAAAAAAGACTATAAATTCAAACAAGCATTTAAAGTTACTATGGTAGGTCAATATTTTAATTCAATTACTCCATTTGCATCTGGGGGTCAGCCAATGCAATTATATTCACTTACAAAACAAAAATTGGGAGCTGGAAAATCTGGTTCAGCGCTGATGATTAAATTTATTATCTATCAAACAATATTAACTGTATATTCTTTAATTCTTATATTTTGGAAAGCGGCTTTTTTCAAAAGTAAAATGAGCAATTTATTTTATTTAATAGGGTTTGGATTTACAGTTAATGCTAGCGTGATAATATGCTTAATTATATTTTCAAAGTATCGGAAATTAACAAGAAAATTAATAATAGCTTTATCTAAAATATTAGAAAAATTTAGAGTGGTAAAGAATATATCAAAGCTAGAAATACGTATTAACGAGAATTTAGATCAATTTCATGATAATATGGAGATAGTAAAGCATAGCAAGGGATTGATGCTTAAAGCTGTTATTTATACAATATTTCAACTGACAATATATTTTAGTATCCCTTATTTTATTTATCTTAGTTTTGGAATGAAGGGTGCTAGCGTAGGCAGTATGATAGCCGGAACCGCGTTTGTAATTATGCTAACAGCGTTTATACCATTGCCTGGAGCCATTGGTGGAGCGGAGGGTGCTTTCTATATGTTTTTTAGTTTGTTTTTTGTATCTAATAATATAATGGCTGCTATATTATTATGGAGGATAATTACATTTTATTCCTGTATA
>DAVZGU010000167.1:2939-5108 GCA_052274215.1 Clostridium sp.
ACAAGAAAATTTTATAAGGAAATTATAGTGTTTAAAGGGGATTGATTATGAATATTGGAATTTTTACTGATGCTTATTATCCACAAGTAAGTGGGGTAGTTACTTCTACTATTATATTGAAAAATGAATTAATTAGACTTGGACATAGCGTAACCATTATTACCGTTGCACACCCAGATGTAGAGGAGCAGGAGGGTATCATTAGATTGCCTAGCATACCATTTTTTCTTTTGCCTTCACAAAGAGTTGGGATGATATATTCACGTAAAATTATGAATAAGATAAAAAAATTAGAACTAGACATAATACATACACAAACGGAGTTTAGTATAGGGCTATTTGGAAGAATAGTTGCTAGAAAATTGGATATACCTGTAGTTCACACGTATCATACTATGTATGAGGATTATATACATTATGTATCCCGTGGGATAATGCTTAAGCCAGCCTCGCAATTTGCGAAGAAGGTAAGTAAATTATATTGTAGGGATTGTAGCGCTATAATAGTTCCTACAATAAAGGTGAAGGATGCATTGGAAGATTACGGTTTAACAAGACATATAGATGTAATACCAACTGGAGTTAATATTGAACCATTTAAAAGAAGTAATTACAGTGAAGAGCTTATTAAAAATGAAAAGAAAACTTTTGGAATAGATGAAACCCAGCCAGTTATATTATTTATTGGACGTATAGCAAAAGAAAAAAGCATAGATGTAATTATGAATAGTATGGAGGAACTAATTAAAAAGATACCAAATTGCAAATTGCTCATTGTAGGTGAGGGACCAGAACGTGAAAACCTAGAAAATTTAGCTAAGTCACTGGGTATTGAAAAATCTGTAGTATTCGCAGGAGAAAAACCTTGGGCAGAAATTGGTAGGTATTATCAGATGGGAGATGTGTTTGTAGGTGCTTCATTAACTGAAACGCAAGGATTAACATTTGAGGAAGCGATGGCGGCACAAATTCCTGTGGTAGCTAAATATGATAAAAATTTAGACGGTATAATTCGTGATAAAATTAACGGAAGATTTTTTTATAAAGATGAAAATTTAGCTGAAATATTATTTGAAATTTTAAGTGACAAAGAGGAATCCGCATTAATGGTGAAAAATGCTTACTCTGGAATAGAGTCATTATCCTCTAAGTATTTTGGGGAAAGTGTTGAGAAAATTTATATGGAAGTTGAAAAACAAAATTGTATGTTACAAAATCAAAAAGTAACATAATAAATTTAGGGGAAGAGAGTTGTAAAAACAATTATCTTCTTTTTATTTTAAACATATTTATCCTATAACATTTATTTGTTTGATACAATGATATAGATATAAAAAAATGGAATGGAGTGGATGAGAATGAAGATACTTTATTATGATTGTTTTTCAGGTATTAGTGGGGACATGAATTTAGGAGCATTGCTAGATTTAGGTATAGATAAGAAATATTTAATAGACGAATTAAGTAAGCTAAGTATAAATGGATATGAAATAAAGGTATCAAGAGATAGTAGAAAAGGCATAGAGGGTACTAAGGTGGATGTAGATTTACAAGAGCATCATCATGAACATACTCAGGATGGAAGTGAAGGAGAACACTCTCATGGACATGTGGGAAGCAATCATAGCCATGAGGAACATAGAAACCTTAAAGATATTGAGAAAATTATAGATTGTAGTGAGTTAAGTTCTAAAGTTAAAGAATTAAGCAAAAAAATCTTTATGAGGGTTGCGAGAGCTGAGGCAAAGGTTCATGGAAAAACATTGTATGAAGTTCACTTCCATGAGGTAGGTGCAATAGATTCTATTGTGGATATAGTAGGAGCTGCTATTTGCATAAGTCATTTAAATGTTGATAAAATAATGAGCTCATCTATAGAACTTGGTGGTGGGTTTGTTAAGTGTGCTCATGGACTTATACCAGTACCAGCACCTGCTACTGTGGAAATTTTGAAGGGAATACCAGTAAAACTTGGAGCTGTACCTTTTGAAACTACAACACCTACAGGTGCCGCAATTCTTGCAGCTAACGTCTCTGAATTCAAAGATGATAACGATTTTATTATAAAGAAGATCGGATATGGCATAGGTAACAGAGATACTGAAATTCCGAATGTATTGAGGGTCATGTTAGTAGAAGAGGTAGAAAATTTGTCTGATACTGGAAAGA
>DAVZGU010000168.1:0-5100 GCA_052274215.1 Clostridium sp.
TAGTCATATTCTCAATATTTGAACTTAAAGTTACTGTAGTTAATACTAATACTTCTTCTGGACTCACTATTTCAAGTTCTGATACATCGACGTCCGGTATTTTAAATTCATAATCTTGTATTACTGCATATGGAGATACCAAAACTAACCCAACTTCAATATTTTCAATTGAATGTAATATGCTGAAAACTTCATTACTTTCTAGTGGGAAAATTATAAAGTTTTTTAATTCTTTAAATCCTGGTATACCTTTTTTGAACACTATGACATCTTCATCACTATATTCTCGAATTCCATGGTACCTAGTAACTAACTCCATATTAAAAACCCCCTTATCTCAAGTAATCAAGCAAAGTAGGCTGAAGCACTTGAGCACTAGTTTGAAGAGATGCCATATACATGGTTTGCATAGTAGCAAATTCCATTGCTTTTTCCGTAATATCTATATCCTGTGTTTTCGACAGAATTTCTATCATATTTAAATTCTGATCTTCATTCCTTACTTTAGCACTTTCCATGCTATTTTGCTTAGCACCAACCTTTGAACGTAGACTTGATACATTGGTCATAGCATCTTGTATACCTGTCAAGTCATCAGTTATCAACTTTTTAATATCCTCAGGATTTGTAGAATCAAGATGTTCCGTTATATTGGAAAGTAATTTGGTAAGACTCTTACCATCTGTTCCATAGTTTATAACATCAGTTGCTGTGGTATTATAATCCATAGTTACCCCTTGAGATACTTCCACTAATAATTCGGAAGATTCCGGATTTTGTTTCGACGCCATATCACAAATAAGTTCAGTATTTACCCCTTCAGCATTTGTATCCGTAGGTTTAGTAGTTCCACTTGTTCCTCCAAATATATATTTACCGTCAAAACTTTGGTTAAGTTTTTGAGAAAGTTCTCCAATTTTTTGATTTATTTCATCTTTAACCGCTCGCCTTTCATCACTAGTGTATCCAGGATTGCCAGTGCTTTGTAGCAGTTCTTGAATTCTAAAAATCGAATCGCCTATTTGGCCTAATGATGTATCTGTTACATCAAGCCAATTGCTTGCGTCCGTGATGTTAGTATTATATTGTTTGTTTGCACTTATATCAGAATTTATTTGCATTATCTTAGAAGCTTTAGCAGGATCATCCGAAGCTTTTCCTACTTGTTTACCAGAAGACATTTGATTTTGAATAGTGCTTAAATTACTTAAATTTCGTCTCATGTCATTCAAAAAATTATTTGAAAGCATTTTATTGGTTATTCTCATATAATCACCCCTCTATCAATGTATATAAATCATATTATTTATTTTTTTAATCCATTAATAATCAGATCTAGAAGTTCGTCAACAGTTGAAATAATCTTTGCATTAGCTTGATAAGCATGTTGATATTGAATCATATTAGCCATTTCCTCATCTAAGGATACACCAGATACGGAGCTTCTTGACTGTTCCAAACTTGCCAGCAGATCCATATTATTCGTTACATTTCTTGTTGCCGTTTGTTTCTGACCCGCTAAAGTAAGCACGGTATTTGCAAAAAAACCACTGATAGTCATTCCATTTGAAGATGAACTAATGGTGTTAACTCCCAATTTAGCATCAAAAACCATTTTATCCCCTAAAACCCCCGCCCTCGTAGTTTTAGAATTTATACTTTGAATATCTAATTTTACATTTCTAAGATTCGCAATAGCTAATGCTCTATTCCCATCAGTTGCCTCTGGATTATCGCCTTTTCCGACCTTAATTTTCATAACATCATTAATAATTTCTTTATTAACTGATATGTTTCCTGCTGTTATTTCTTCTTCACTACCACCATCAGCATTAACAAAAAATTTAAGTGTATCTTTACTTGCATCACTTTCTCCGCTATGGACAGCATTTACTGAAAGTGCAATACCCTTAGCCAAACTATTTAACTGTTCTATATACACATCTATATCCGCTTGTACAGACATATAACCATTTAGCTCTCCCGTTTTCGGCTGGAAAAGTTCAATCTTTTCCATAGTCGCTTGCGTTCCTGTTACCGGGCCATTGGAATCAGTTCCAGCAATTTTATTACCGGCTTTATCTATAGCATAGCCTTCCTTATCTGCCCAAACCACTCTACCTTGATCTAATTTTTTATATTCATCACTACTTAATGTCATTGTCATTGTTACTTTGTTTGCATCTGTTGTAGTATCTCCATTTTTATAATATGTAACTTCATAAGTTCCAGCTTCACCTTGTTTCTGGCCGCCCGATGGCACAATGCTATTTACATAAGAGAATCTTCTAACTTCATCATTGGGATTAGATTTTATTAGGCATGCATTTTCCATATCTCCAGTTTCAGTTGGTTTAAGGTCTTCCCCTCCAAGTGTTTTCTTATCTATAGTTATACCAAATTTCACACTTAGCTGATCTACTAGTAAATCTCTTTTATCCATTAAATCATTAGGCTCATTTCCACCGTTTTTTACACCCATAACCTGTTTATTTAATTCATTTATTTGATCAAGCATATTGTTTATATCCACTACATCTTGCTTAATAACATCTTGACTGTTTTCTTTTAATTTTACTAATTGATTATAACTACTATTTAATTCGTCAGTCAGCGCTTTTGATTGCTGCGCAACTACGTTTCTTGTATTTGCAACTTCTGGACTCTTTGAAAGGTCTTGCCAAGAGTTAAAGACCTTATCAACTAATTTTGATATTCCCGTATCATCCAGTTCATTAAAAATACCCTCAACTTCTGATAGAAACTTTTCTCTTCCCTGGTATAACCCCATATTACCATTTTGCTCTCTTACCCGGTAATCTAAATAGCTATCTCTAATTCTTGTTATGGAAGAAACTTGTACACCAGTACCCAATTGTCCTGGTCCTATTGCATTATTCATAGAAGGCATTCCAAATGGACTTGTAGTCTCCATATTAGCCCTTTGCCTTGAATATCCATTTGTATTAACATTAGCTATGTTGTGACTGGTTACGTCTAATGCCATTTGTTGAGCACTCATACCTCTTTTAGCTATATTAAAAGTTGAAAATAATCCTGACATTTCCTTCACCTCATACTATTTTTTACTTTACCACATGAATTGTAAGTTGCTGTTTCTCTTGCTGGATTTAATACCTTTAGTATCCTATTTGTAAAACTAAGTCCCTGTCTTATAAGTAGGTCATTTGTATCCTTTTGCAGTACAATTTCTTGTAATATGTTCTTAATTTTATTATAATTACTTTCAAGTTCTAAGTCGCTTGCTTCTTCAATTATCGAACTCATAGCCCTGTTTTGTGTAAGTTTTCGCCTCTCAACTTCCATCTGTGCTATGTTTTTATTAGCTTCTTTAATCTTGTTTACACAAGCTTCCATTCCGAAAATATCACTAACAATTATGCATCTATGTTGCTCTTCAAGTTCAGTTAGTAGAATCCTTAGATTAACCGTTTCCTGCACAATAATTTTATTTAGTTTCTGCACCATAACTAAATATCTCTTCCTTTCATAATATCAATTATTCTTTTAGCTGCTAATTTTGAATCCACATTGTAGGTGCCCTGCATTACTTTATTTTTAATAGCTTCTATCTTCTCTTTAGAATTAACTAATTTATCATCTAATGATAATGCACTTAAATTTTTTCCTGCTGATGATAATTCAATGGTATCTCTTTTGGCAACAGTTGCCTTTACTTCTGTTTTAGGTGTATTCTTTTTATACGAATTAATCACATCATTTTTTACTCCAGATATCTTCATTGTCATCCACTCCTAGCTTTTTCTATCTTTAAGATTAGATTTTATTTCTTCTATTTCTATTATCGTACATAATCTTTCAAAGTTTATACAGTAAATAAAAAAGGAATAAATTTTCTTTATTCCTTTTTTATTTACTATATACTTTATTTTTATTCTGATAAAGTTTTGACTCTTTCTTCTCCGCTAATTATACTAGTAATTCTAACTCCAAAATTTTCATCTACAACTACCACTTCTCCATATGCTACCTTTTTGCCATTTACTAATATATCTACTGGCTCTTCTGCTAGTTTATCGAGTTCAATTAAAGATCCAGTTCCCAAATTTAAAATATCTCTAATGTTCTTTTTAGTTTTTCCAAGCACTACTGAGATTTCAAGTGGGACATCTAATATTAAATCAATATTTCTAGGACAATTATAAGCTGTAGCCTCTGTTAGCGGCTTAAAGGCTGCCTTGCGAACCTCTACTTGTGGCTCTGGCCTCTCAATTGGTTTTGTGGTATACTCAGGCTGATCAGCAGCATTTGTATTAGCTTTTGCATGTTCTAATTCGAGGCCTTCGTTATCAGGCTCAGGAACAGGCGCTTCCGTTTCACTTTGCAAATCCGCTACTTTAGGTGATTCCTTAGTTTCTTCTGTACCCATCATAATATCTACTATTTTTTTAGCAGTTTCCATAGGAAGCACTTGCATTATAACACTATCAATTAGATCACCAATAGTCATTTTAAAAGCTACCTGTACAACTTCCTCATCTTCATCTATACTATCACTTAAAGGTGAAGTATTATCATTCCATATTTTAGATTGTGGGGGTGAAATATTTACTTGTCTTGAAAACATTGTTGCCATAGACGTTGCAGCAGAACCAATCATCTGATTCATGGCTTCCGAAACAGCACTAATTTCAATTTCTGATAGCTCTGCGCTACCTTCCACTTTGCCATCTCCACCCATCATTAAACTAGCTATAACTGCCGCATCAGTATTCTTCATTATTAAAAGGTTTCCACCTGTTATACCGCTTGTAAAGTTTACATCTAAAGCAATGTTCGGGACCTCAAATGAACCTTTTAATTTTTTAAGTGTACTTACCGAAACCACTGGTGTTGCAATATTCACTGGTTGACCTACAATAGTTGAAAGAGCCGTTGACGCTGAGCCCATAGAAATATTCCCAACTTCACCTAGCAAATCTTTCTCACTATCTGTTAGCTCAACTGCTTGTATAGTTTCAGCGCTTACGTCTTGGCCCGCATCTCCGTTTAAGAGAGCATCAATTTCTTCTTGCGAAAGAAAGCCATTACTCATAATTTTCCACATCCTTATCTATT
>DAVZGU010000169.1:0-5087 GCA_052274215.1 Clostridium sp.
CCCCTTTGTAGACCTCTGGAGTAGATAACAATTCTCAATTGTTATCCCCCCCACTGAAGTTTTCTCTTTGTTATAGTATTGAACTCCCCCTTATATAAGCGGAAGACTTTCCTTCTGAAATGTCGTTAAACACAAAAAGCCACACTAATTAATCCATTATTTAACAGATTGGTTAGTGTAGCTCTCATTTTTTTAGCAATATTTCATATTTCACATTTACTCTCATATAAATTATATCACTAAACTATATATTTGCAAAGTAATATTATTTAAATAATTAATTAATATTGCATTAAAGTATCTTTTTTAACATATTACCATTTATTTCTCCAGAACCTTATAGTCAACCTCTATATATTTATCCTCATTGTAGAATTTCTCTGATTGCCCATAAATCCGTACCTTTGTTTCCACAGCATTTTCAGCAATATACTGCGCAGTACTTAAAGCTACATCAATAGTTTTATCTATTGCAACCGCGGTTACTGCTGCGGTTATTTTTACAGCTTTATCAACCCCTTTAGAAGCTATCGTAGCATACTCCTTAGTGTTTACTGCTAATTTCTCATTACCTGACATTTCCGCTATAGATGATATAACATTACCCGTTAGTTTAACACTATATCCCGCGGTATTTCCAACTAGTTTTCCAAAACCATATATTATTTTCCCTGCCATCGTCATAATTATCACCATACCTATATACATATTTATATTTATATTATATTCATATTTATATACACTTATTATACCATATTATCAAAAAATTATTATTATTAAACTTTTTTAAATGAATTTGCTCTCATCTGTATAAATCTTTTAAGGTATTGTATAATGGGTAATGTTATACAATATAAAGATATAGGAGTGAAAATATATGACAAAAACTATATTTAAAGGCAGTGCAATGTTAAACCCTGTCCCCGTAGTATTAATCACCTCAAAAAATAAAGAGGGAAAAACAAATGTTTTTACAGTAGGATGGATAGGAATGGCTTGTACTAAACCACCAATGATAACTGTAGCCATAAGACCCGACAGGCTTTCTTATGAATATATAAAAGAAAGTGGTGACTTTGTAGTAAATCTACCTAATTCTAGAATGGTTCGCGAAGTTGATTATTGCGGGGTACGCTCTGGTAAGCAAATAGATAAAATTAACGAAATGAACTTCACTATTGAAAACGGCAAGGATGTCATAGCGCCTCTAATTTCTGAATGCTCAATAGCTTTAGAGTGCAAAGTTAAAAGCATTACCCCTTTAGGTACCCATGATTTATTTTTAGCTGAAATTGTGAATACTCATGTAGATAATAACTTAATAGATGCTTCTGGAAAAATTCATTTTGAAAAGGCAGATCTTATTACCTATTCTCATGGCGAGTATTTTAGTGTTAATTCTAACGCTTTAGGAAAATTTGGTTATTCAGTTCAGAAAAAAAGCAATAAATCTCATTCAAAAAATAAAAAGAAAGCCTGATCGCTCAGGCTTTCTTTTATATTGATTTATTTTCACAGTTCTTATTCATTTTTAACATATCAGCTATGGCTGCTATACTGCCTAAACTTGACAATGTTTCATTTGGAAGTATAAGTTTATTAGCTGGATTTTTTGCCATTTCTTTAAGAGCCTCTATCTGTTTTAATGCTATTACTGTTTCATTTGTACCTGACTCTATAATAGCTGTATTAATTTTCCTTATTGCGTCTGATTCTGCAATTGCAATAGTCTCTATAGCACGAGCTTTACCTTCTGCTTCAAGAAGTTGAGATTCCTTCATTCCTTCTGCATGTCTAATATTCGCTTGTTTTTCAGCCTCAGCATTTAATATTTGAGCTTGTTTATGTCCTTCTGCTTTTTCAATTAAACTTTGTTTTTCACCTTCTGCTGTAAGAATAAATGCTCTCTTATCTCTCTCTGCTCTCATTTGTTTTTCCATAGCATTTTGGATTTCAGCTGGTGGAACTATATTTTTAATTTCTACTGATAATATTTTTATTCCATAAGCATCAGTAATTTCATCGATTATTTCAAGAAGTTTAGAATTTATTCTATCTCTTCCTGATAATACTTCATCTAAAGTCATGTCTCCCACAATATTTCTCATATTAGTAATAGTTGAATACACAATACCTGATTTATAATCTTCAATATTATACACTGCATCCCTTGAGTTAATAACCTTATAAAATATAACATTATCAATCGATATATTAACATTATCCTTAGTTATAACATTCTGTGGCTGTATGTCTAATATTTGTTGCTTAGTAGAAATTTTTCTTCTAACAAAATCTACAAATACAATTGTAAAATGCCAACCTGGTTCGAGTATCCTTTGAAACTGACCAAATCTTTCTAGTAAATACACGGATCCAGTATTAACAATTTTAATAGATGATACAATCATAATAACTATTACTAACAATATACCCAAACCTATAAATGATCCCATTACAAATTCCTCCTTAAATTTTAATACAACTTATACCTTAGCTATTACTAGTTTATTTCCTTCAATACCAGTAATTCTAGCCAAATCACCTTTTTTCAAAGGTTCTCCAACATTTTTCACAGTCCAATAAATCCCTTGAAACTTAATATTTGCTTTTTCTTCAATATCTTTTGTTATTGTAAATTCTTTTCCAACATACCCTTCTTCCATAGTTAAAGTTTTTTTCACAGTTTTTTTTATAGTTTTCTTAACTATAGGATAACCCACAGCCATAACCACTGCACTAACTGCTACAAAAACAACCGCTTGAACAACTACTGATGCACCTATCGCAATAGCAATTATTGCCGCCATTGCACCTACAGAAAACCATACAAACATAAAACTACTAGTTGTAATATCAATAACTAATGCTGCTAATGCTACAACTATCCAAAATATCATCGGCGTCCAGTTCATGTTGTGCCCCCCCTTTCAAATATCAATTACTATTATACTCTCTTCTCCCTTATTGAATTGCTAATTTATACCTTATATATATTTTATACATTCTATAATACAATTTCATTATTATAGCTTACTTATAAATACCGTTCACATAATAATATTATGCCAAAAACTTTTTATATTGTTATTATTACATTATAGTGTATATTCAAAACTTATTAAAGCCTTATTTAAACATATGTTATATTAGCGTTGCTGCAATATTAACTGTCCCTACTAATCTACCTAAAACAATGCTATAATTCTAGTAAATATTTGTTATATAAAGTTATTTTTGCATATACTATATTTGAAAAACTAAAGAAAGGTCGTGAGTTAGTTTGGAAACTTCTTTTATAAAGGTTTCTGTTGCTTGTCCAATTGTAAATGTGGCAGATATAGCATTCAACTTAATCAACATACAAAACTGCATTAATAAGGCTTATGATGAGAAATCAAAATTCATAGTTTTCCCAGAACTTTGCATAACAGCTTACACATGTGCGGATTTATTTTTACAACATCAGCTAATTGAAAAATCTGAAGAGGCAATTAAATCTCTATGTGAGTTTTCTAAAAATAAAGATATACTAATTGCTGTAGGATCTCCTTTATATTATAATAACTCTCTATATAATTGTGCTTATGTAATATTTAACGGCAAACTTTTAGGAATAGTACCAAAAAGCTATATTCCAAATTACTCTGAGTTTTATGAAAAAAGATGGTTTACTGAAGGTCTTGGCCTCATAAGCAAAACTGTAAATCTTTCTTTTGCAAAAGGCATCCCTTTTGGGACAAATTTATTATTTACCAGTGGCAATATTAAATTTGGTTTTGAGGTTTGTGAAGATCTTTGGGTAACCATTCCTCCAAGTAGCTACTTAGCTCTTCAAGGTGCAAATATAATTGCCAATCTATCTGCATCTAATGAATTAGTTAGCAAAGCTGATTATAGAAAATCCCTAGTTTCATCTCAGAGCGCAAGATGTATGTGTTCTTATTTATATGCATCCTCTGGTGTTTTTGAATCCTCTACAGATTTACTTTTCAGTGGTCATCTTTTAATTAGCGAAAATGGTTTAATATTAAAAGAAAATAATAGATTTCAAAGAGAAAATGAAATTATTACTTCAATTATTGATATAGATAAATTAAACAGTGAAAGATTAAAAAATACCAGTTTTAGAAATAGTACTTCTATATGCCCTTTTGAAGTATGTGAAATTCCTTTTGAATTTGGGAATTCAGATTTTGGCATTTTTGATAGAAATATTGATAAGCATCCTTTTGTTCCTTCTAATTTATATCAACGTGAAATACGTTGCAAAGAAATATTTAATATTCAATCCTCAGCCCTTGCTAAAAGATTCTCTTATACTGGCCTTAACAAAGCTATTGTAGGAATTTCTGGTGGGCTTGATTCAACTTTAGCACTACTCGTTATAGTTAAAACCTTCGACATGTTAAAAATACCAAGGAAAAATATCGTTACGATAACTATGCCTGGTTTTGGAACTACAGATAGGACTTATCTGAATGCAATAAATCTATGTAAAAATTTAGGAACAGAACTTAGAGAAATTAATATAGTAGATGCATGTCTGAAGCATTTTAAAGATATAGGTCATCCAGTGGAAAAACATGATATAACTTATGAAAATGTTCAAGCAAGAGAAAGAACTCAAATTCTTATGGATATTGCTAATAAGGAAGGTGGACTATTAATAGGTACTGGAGATTTATCAGAGCTCGCCTTAGGTTGGTGCACATATAATGGTGATCATATGTCTATGTATTCCGTAAACTGCTCAATCCCTAAGACTTTGGTGAGATATTTAGTTAAATATGTAGCAGATAAAGAAGCTTCAAAGGAAGTCACAGACATTCTTTTAGATATCCTTGACACTCCTATAAGTCCTGAACTTTTACCAAAAGATAAGTTTGGTCAAATAACTCAAAAAACTGAAGACATAGTAGGACCATATGAACTACACGACTTTTTCCTTTATTATTTTATGAAGCAAGGTACTTCGCCGAGTAAAATATTATTTTTAGCTAAAGAAGCCTTCAAAGCTGATTACTGCGAAAAAGATATACGCAAATGGTTAGATAAATTTATAAAAAGATTCTTTACTCAACAAT
>DAVZGU010000170.1:0-5057 GCA_052274215.1 Clostridium sp.
TATATGTTAACTTTATTCAACTTGCAGATGATTTATTAGTATTTTCATATTTGCTTTAGATCATTTTTTATAAAAATCTATAACAGTATTTATATTTACAATTTAACGGAAAACAAAAAACACCCGCTAAAAATTATAGCGACTGCTTTCTGTTTTCCCAAAGTTATATGTAAATATATTTTATTTATTAAAATTATGTTTATTTGTTTATTACCACTTCTGCGATATTGGTTGCATGATCTCCTATTCTTTCAAAATTGCTAATAATATCTAGGTACATCGTTCCAACTGTAGCCCCACATCCGCTACTATTTAATCTTCTTATATGTGATGCTCTTAATTCGTTTTCTAAACTATCAATTCTACTTTCTATTGCCATAATGGATTCTGCTTTTACAATATCATTGTTTTCAAAACTCTCAATACTAATTTCTAGAGCATTTACTATGTATTTATACATTCCATCTAACTCTTCTATAGCTTCCTTTGAGAATTTCAAATTCTTCTGAATCTTTTCACTAGTTAAATCCACTAAATTTTCAGCATGATCCCCTATACGCTCTATATCATTTACTACATTGAACATAGAAGTTACTATTTTGGTTTGTTCCTCCGATAATTGTGTTGATGAAAGCTTTACTAAATATGATGTGATTTCATCTTCAAGTAAATTTATTAATTTTTCATTTTCATAAACAGTTTTTATATTACTTTCGTTATTGTTACTAAAACACTCCATAGCAAGCTGTACATTTTCTTTTGCTAAGTTAGCCATTCTAACTACCTCTTGCGACGTTTGCCCAACTGCAATAACTGGTGTCTCTAGTAATCTATCATCTATATACTTAACCCCCATTATTACAACTTCATCTTCTCCAGGTATAATCTTGTTAACAAGTAAAACAAGATATCTTATAAATGGTATCATAATTATGGTATTTGTTATGTTAAATATGGTATGGGCATTCGCAATTTGTCTTTTTATACCTATACTCCCACCCGGTGATATAACTTGTACAAGTTGTATTACTGGATTTATTAATGGAATAAAAATTAATGTACCAAATATATTAAAGAATAGATGTATTAAAGCTGCTTTCTTTGCAGTTTTAGACGTTCCTATACTCGATAATAAAGCCGTTACACATGTTCCTATATTATTACCAAATAAAATTGGTACCGCTGCTCCAAGTGGCAGTGCTGATGTAGAAGCTAATGCTACTAAAATACCAGTGGACGCAGAAGAACTTTGGAGTACTGAAGTCATAAGTACACCTGTTAAAATTCCTAAGACAGTATTTCCTTCTAATTTCATTATTAAAGTTGCAAAAGCTGGCGAATTCGCTAGCGGAGACATAGCATTCTTCATTAATTCCATTCCTAAGAAAAGAATACCAAAGCCTAATATAATATTTCCTGTTTCTCTACCCTTTTTACCTTTTGAAAATAATATTGTTAAAGAACCTATTCCTAAAAATACTGGCATTATATTATCAAGTTTAAATGCAATTAGCTGCGCTGTTATAGTGGTTCCAACATTCGCTCCCATAATTACCGCTGCTGCCTGATATAAGTCCATAAGTCCTGCATTAACAAATCCAACTACCATTACTGTAGTTGCACTACTGCTTTGAATAACTGCTGTTATTGCAGCTCCTGTCGCTACACCTTTAATAGGATTAGATGTTATTTTATCAAATATCTTTTTGAGTTTTTCACCTGATGCATTTACTAACCCATCACCCATCATTTTCATTCCATATAAGAATAACCCGACGCCTCCAAAAAGGCCTATAACCATATTTATAGCCTGCATAAAATTCCTCCATAGTCTAACATATTATAAGTATTTTAATCATTCACACAAATAATACTATATGTTTATACTATATGTTAAGCAATTTTCGACATATTTAACATAGACTTTAAAAAACTTAACACAAACATAACATATGGGGTATTTACTTTTTAACTATACTTATAAAATAATATGCTAATATATTTCCATTACCTATCATATAATGAAATGTAATGGAATAAAATATTTTATAGAGGTGATCTAATGTACAATTTAAAGCCTTACATTTTTGATTTTAAATCAGTTAATGGCATTTCCAAGAAGCAACTCGATGAGCATTACAAATTATATTCGGGTTACGTAAGCAAATTAAATGAAATTTGGAACATTCCCTATATACCTGGTAATTATACTGATAGCAATGCCACTTATTCCAAAATGCGCAGTTTAAAACTAGGTGAAACATATGCACTGAATGGGGTAAAACTTCACAACCATTATTTTGAAAATATGACTGGCGGAAATAATACCCCTTATGGTCCCATACTTAATGCTATAACAAATCAGTTTGTGACCTATGATAATTTTATCTCTTATCTTACAAATGTAGGATTATCCATGAGAGGTTGGGCAGTTCTCTCTATTGATTCGCTTGATAACAAATTACACATAATAGGAAGCGATTTACACGATACTGGGGCCGTATGGCAATCATTCCCGATATTAGTCATGGATGTTTATGAGCATGCATATTTTATGGATTTTGGAACAGACAAGAAAAAATATATTTCTACATTTATTGAAAATATAAATTGGAGTATTTTAAATGACAGATTCCAAAAATACGTTTTTTCAATGCGGTCCGTGAATATGAACCAACATAGATATTATCCATATAGTCTTTTTTAAAAGAAATAAAAATCCCCCAAACATAATTGTTTGAGGGATTTTTGGCTTTGTAAAAACTATCTCTTTGAGAACTGAGATGCTTTTCTTGCTTTTTTAAGGCCGTATTTCTTTCTTTCTTTCATTCTTGGATCTCTTGTTAAAAATCCTGCTTTTTTAAGCTCTGGTCTTAAAGTTTCGTCAGCTTTCAATAAAGATCTAGAAATACCGTGTCTTATTGCTCCAGCTTGACCTGTATATCCACCACCATTTACATTAACTAGAATATCAAATTTATCTTTAGTTCCAGTTAATACTAAAGGTTGGTTTACTATAAGAATTAAAGTTTCTAATCCAAAGTAATTTTCTATGTTTCTTTTATTTATAACAATTTTACCTTCGCCAGGTACAAGTCTTACTCTAGCAACTGATTTCTTTCTTCTTCCTGTTCCTATATATTGAACCTTTGCCATTATGTATCCTCCCTCCGAATCTAATTAGTATTTAAGCACTAGTGGTTCTGGGTTTTGTGCTTCATTTTTATGTTCTGGTCCTCTGTATACAGTTAATTTTTTAAGTGTTTGACGACCTAATGGTCCCTTTGGAAGCATTCTTCTTACTGCTTCTTCAAAAATAAACTCAGGTTTTTTAACTATTGCTATTCTATATGGAACTTCTTTTAATCCACCTGGATAAAAAGAGTGATGTCTTAACATTTTTTGGTCTAATTTCTTACCAGTTAAAACTATCTTATCAGCATTTATTACAATTACAAAGTCACCTGTATCAACATGTGGTGTAAATGTTGGTTTATGCTTTCCTCTTAATATAGCTGCTATTTGACTAGCTGCTCTTCCTAAAACTTTTCCTTCTACATCTACAACGAACCATTTTCTTTCTACTTCTAGTGGTTTTGCTAAGTATGATTTCATTATTTTCCCTCCCTGAACTTTTAACAATTAAATTCTTATGCTAAAGATCCGGGGCTAGTGGATCTTATACACGATATTTTATACAAACATTAATAAGTATAATACATTCTACCGGGTGTGTCAATGCTTTTACACATGCTGTTTGAATTTTATTGTTTTTTATTTTAATAAAAAACTTCCTCCAAACATAATCCACCGGGTGGAGCAGATTTTCCAGCCTTTGCTCTCTCTTTTGACTCAATTATATCTTTAATTTCATTAGGTTTGATTTTTCCTTCTCCAACTCTAATTAGCGCTCCAACTATTATTCTAACCATATTATAAAGGAATCCGTCAGCAGCAATATATATTTTTATAAGCTCCCCATCCTTTATTATATCTAATTGTGAAATAGTTCTTACAGAAGTTTTAACCGAACTACCTAGATTTTTGAATGCAGAAAAATCATGAGTACCTATAAAATATAACGCCCCTAGTTTCATAGCATCTACATCTAATATCTCTTTATGGTTATATATGTAATTACGTCCTACAGCAACAGACTCTCGCCTATTAAGTATAGTGTAACTGTACCGCTTCCCTTTACTATTATACCTTGAATGAAACTCATATGGAACCTCTATAGAATGTAAAATCACAATATCTAGGGGGAGCTTACTATTTATAGCTCCTGTGAATTTTTCCACAGATATTTTACTATCAGTATAAAAGTTTCCTATATACCCTTTTGCATGAACTCCGGCATCTGTTCTACTAGCGCCTGTAATTTGAGTTTTTTCACCTGTAATCTCTTCAATAGCAGACTCTATTTTTCCTTGAATAGTTATAACATTATTTTGCTTTTGCCTTTGCCATCCTGAATAGTTTGTTCCATCGTATTCTATTATGAGCTTTATATTTTTCACTATTCCACGTCCTTTTCTATTTATACCTAGGATTTAACAATCCTTTGCACTTTAGCAGAATATTACGTTCTACTAACAATAGTAATAATAAATAACAGTGTAAAAGCAAAACTTGCAACATAATCTTTTTTTGTTATCTTTAGTTGTTTCATTCTAGTTCTTCCTTCTCCACCCTTATAGCATCTTGATTCCATAGCCATTGCTAATTCATCAGCCCGTCTAAAAGAACTTATAAACAAGGGTACTAAAATAGGAATTAAACTTTTTGCCCTACTTATCAAATTCCCAGACTCAAAATCAGCACCTCTTGCCATTTGTGCTTTCATAATCTTATCAGTCTCATCCATAAGAGTAGGAATGAACCTTAATGCAATAGTCATCATCATTGCTAACTCATGGGCTGGCACGCCTATTCTTTTAAATGGATTTAAAAGATTTTCTATGCCATCTGTTAACTCTATTGGGGATGTAGTCAATGTAAGTATTGATGTTCCCATAATTAAAAACACAAGTCTAAGAATCATAAACGCTGCAATT
>DAVZGU010000171.1:0-5039 GCA_052274215.1 Clostridium sp.
TAATTTTAACTAAATCCAGTCTATTTTGTTGATTAAATCCAAGAGCAGATACATCAATTACCTCTTTATTTTCACCAACTAATCTAGCTTTAGCACTAGACTTAAATTTCTTATTAAATTCAACAAATTCATCATATAATGTTTTTTCTGAATCAGTTAATGACGGAATGCTTGATAAAAGATCAAAAGTGGCGGTGTAGGCTTCTTCATCGAACATTCTTCCACCACGATAGACATACCCATCTTCAGCTGAACCCTGGGCATCTAGACTACCACCTGTTACATTCGATTCTTCAAATATAGATATATTCTTTCCAGAAACATGTCCATCTCTAATAAAATAAACAGCACTAGCTAGGGATGCAATTCCACCTCCAACAATATAAGCTTTTATTTTATCATTATCACCATTAGAAAATTCATTTATATTTTTATAGTTTTGTTCCATTTTTCGCCTCCTATTTTTTGGTTTATTCACTAATACTTATTATATTACTGTCTTAAAATTACTTAACGCCTCTTATTACATTTATAGATGGACTTCCACCTTCAAACATATTTTTTACTCTCAGACCTATAAGTGGATTTAACTCTGCATGTGTTAAGATGTAAAATTTTTCTTCTTCAATTGCTTTGAATATAGTTGCTCCAATTGTATCAATTGGTATACCGCCTTTGATAACCTTATGCTTCTTTTGCTCTTCTTCTTTATAGAAATCACTTTGATAATAAGGCTGACTCATATCATTTTTATAAATATTTGGTCTGTGCCTCTCACAATTATCAAGATCTGTTTGAATAAATCCTGGACAGAATACAGACATTTTTATTTTGTCCGTTTCACACTGAAGATCTAAGTAGGTAGATTCAGAAAGACCAACCGCTGCAAATTTCGAAGTATGGTAAGCTGACATCCCATTCAAATCCAAAAGCCCAGCTACAGAAGAAGTATTAACAATATGGCACTCGGTATCCTGTTTTAACATTATTGGGATGAACACTTTTTCGCCATGGATAATACCCCAGACATTAGCTTTCATAACCCATTCCCAATCATTTAAAGATAGTAACCAAGCTGGCCCTGCAACTACAACTCCTGCATTATTAAACAATAGATCTATATGTTGAAATTTTTCAAGAGCTTTCTTCGCTAGCATCTCCATGTCTTCAAATTTCATGACATCCATTTCAACAGCTAATACTTCAGCTCCATCTGCCTTAAGTTGTTCTTCTGCTCTTTTTAAGTCCTTTCCATCAATATCTGCTATTACTATTTTGATCCCTCTTCTTGTGCATTCCTTAGCTACTGCAAACCCTATTCCATTCGCGGCCCCTGTAATAACTGCTACCTTACCTTTAAACTCTTTCATAATATAGATCCTCCTTTTTATACTGTTTTATAGAATATCTTTCCACCAATCCCATTTTGAATTAGAATAAGGCAAATACGCTATTGGATCTACTTCTGCCAAAACTTTACCCCTTAAAAGTACTGAAGTCCCTACAGTGTAAGTGCAACCTAGCATCTTTACAACTTCTAATTCTGCCCAAGGATCATGTGGCGAATCCTTCAGATTCATCTCAAATTCTCCAGTTTTAAACACTTTATTATCCATAGTTGCACCTTGCTCTATAAGTAGTGGATTTAAGTCGAATCCACTGCCAACTGGTGACTTAGAATATTTGAAATTAAATATAGGTAATCCCTCTCCATAATTATCAGCAATTATTTTCTGTCCATCTTTAGCATTACATTTTCCATTAAGATTTGCTTTTACACTAAAGAAGTTTATTCCATTTCGAGATACACTTCCGCAAACATTGTCTCCATCTTTCTTAAGTTCAATTTCTGCCATCTTCTTTGGAAAGCCATAAACTTCTCTGCCAAGCCCCATAGCCATACCATCACTTATAGGCATCGAAAGACAATACATTCCAATTTCTCCATTAAACTCTGACGGTATAAATAAGGCTGCTTCCTTGTATGGGGGACAAAAATTTGTTCTAGGATAATTAGCTACAAAAGCATGTACCAACGGTGTTTTAAGAGGCTTTAGAGGTGGTGGAAGTATACGTGCAATGACCTCAGGCTTTGTTTCCCAATAAACTGTGAGCATCTGCGCATCGTAAAAAGTTGTAGGTTTACTAGTATATTTTTTAATATCACTTGGATCTTTTACAAAACTATTCATTAATGATACCTCCCTATATTTTATATTTCAGAGTTGTTTTACTAATATCTACATCATCGCCATCCTTTCTTTAAATTTATATTTTTATACAAGAATTCTATGTTTATAATATAACGCTAATAAAAAGGGGGTTAAACAATCAATTTCTTTAATTTGTCTAAAAAACATACACTCTACTCAAAGTGTATGTTTTTTAGCAAAAATAAATCGTCCATCACGTTTTCAATTTATGTAATGGAGTCTGTTGAAGAGTTTTCATAAAAAAAAGGTATAGCAAAATTTTGCTATACCCCCTTTATGAATTCTACATATAATACTACTGGAATTTCATTTTCTAATTTGTTATTTAAAATCACCTAAATCTATACTTCTACTCTTTCCAATTTAAAAATAACTGGATGAAGTCCATCATTACATGAATGTATTGCTATTCCGTCCTGTTTTACATAAGGACTGTTACTCCCCGACGCTAAAAGAGAAACTTTACTTTTCAGGCCTTCCCAAGCACCAATGCAGAATTTATCTGGCATCTGGCAATTCTTTGATACGTATTCATCACCTTCTTGTCCCTTTACACAAACTACAGGGATGTTACTTTTCGCATAATCATTATGGATATCCTCAACTTTTAATTTCTTTAGTATTGTAACTTTAACATCATAACACTTTGTAACCTCCATCTTTGTACCCCCATTAGTGAATATTACTCCTATATGTTTTTGTAAGACAAATTATTTGCTAACCCTAAATTTCAAAGCCTTCTATTAATTCAATAGTCACACCATTTGGATCTTTTATAAATAACATTTTAATTCCTGCTGGAGTTTCAATTAATTCTCCAAGAAACTCAACATTATTTTCTTTAAGAGAGCTGACAATACCCTTTAAGTTTTCAACCTCTATCCCAACTGCCTTCAGTGCATAAGTTCCAGTAGTAGCTTCTTTTAAATCATTAGAATTTTTAGCAAGCTGAATAATTCCGCCACCTTCCCCTTGAAGAAAAACAAATTTCAATTCTGGATAGGGGCTAAATCTTTTAACTTCCTTAAGACACAATACTTCTGTATAAAAAGCGACGGAAGCCTCTAAATCTTCCACTTCAATAGTTGTAAATCCAACCTTCATAAAAACGCCTCCATATATTTTAATAAGTTAAGTATAATGCAATATTGAAACATTTACCACTTACAAATTTTAAAAGCTTACTAATTTAAAAAATATTCTGACAACGCATAACTGTTATATTCACCTTTTTTATGTATAGGCACATTTGCATTTAGCGCTCAGATAGCTTGTCAACATTTTTTTTTTGCTTTAGTCGAAATTAAAAGTTAATTATCCCTTGCTTTATTAAGAAAAATAGCTATAATAGAACTAATTTAATTTTTAAATTACTTATATTAATTTGGAGGTATGCATAAATGAAAGATTCAACGAAACATTCCGTGATTATAGGTTTTGCACTATTTGCAATGTTTTTCGGTGCAGGAAACCTAATTTTCCCACCATTCCTCGGAAAAACTGCAGGAAGCGCATTTTTCACATCCATAATAGGATTTCTCATTACAGGTGTTGGTCTTCCACTAACTGGAGTAATTGCCTGTGCCAAAATTAATGGTACTTACGACAAAATGGCCAATAGAGTAGGTAAAAAATTTGCTATAATAACCGGTGTAGCTTTAATTCTTGTTATCGGACCGTTATTTGCAATTCCAAGAACCGCTGCAACAACTTTCGAGCTTGGAATACATCCTATATTTCCATCTGTACCACAAAACATAGTAGTTCTATTGTATTTTGCAATAACACTTGCGTTTGTGCTTAAACCTTCTTCAATAATTGATAATATAGGTAAAATACTTACCCCCGCACTTTTACTAATGCTCGCTATAATTATATTTAAAGGAATAATAGATCCTATTGGACCAATTGTAGCTACATCTTATAAAGGTGGATTCTCAAAAGCTTTAATAGAAGGTTATCAAACAATGGATGCTATGGCTTCTGTTATATTTGCAGGAATAATTATTTCATCTGTTAGAGCAAAAGGTTATAAGAATGCAAATGATATAATGAAGATGACTATAAAATCAGCTTTAGTTGCTGTAGCTGGCTTAACCTTTGTATATGCTGGACTTATGTATCTTGGAACTCAAACAAGTACTTTGTTTCCCGCAGATATATCTAGAACTAAGCTAGTTACAGAGCTTGTTAAGTTAGACCTAGGTAGCGTTGGTGCAGTTATTCTTAGTTTATGTGTTGCTCTTGCATGCTTAACAACTGCTATAGGATTACTCGCAAGTGGAGCAACATTCTTTGCTAATCTTTCAAATAATAAAGTATCTTACAAAAGTGCTGCTGTTATTATGGCTGTAGTAAGTGGATTAATAGCTACGAAAAACGTTGATAGTATAATTACATTGGCAGGGCCAGTTTTACAAATTTTATATCCAATTGTAATTGTTCTAATAGTTATTACATTGCTTGGTGATAAAGTGAAGAGTAATACGGTTGTTGCTATAACTACGTACACAGCGCTAATTATAAGTATTTTAGATACTATAAATGGCATCTACGCAAATAGTATTGGCTTTATTAAATTTATTCCTCTAGCCAGTTCAGGATTCTCATGGCTTATACCTGCTTTACTAGCTTTTATAGCTTCCAATATTTTAATAAAACCAAAAGAAGTTATAAATGAAGATGAAGCTGCTTCAATTCTTGAGGGTGAGATAATGTAACACTGTTGATTAAGACTTAATATTTATAGTCTAAAAAGCCACCTTTATATGAGAGGCCACTGAAAAACTATATGAAAAATCGTCATCTAATTAAAGATGGCGATTT
>DAVZGU010000172.1:0-5027 GCA_052274215.1 Clostridium sp.
ATTACAATATGATTGCCTAGCGCAAAAAAGCTTAAAAGAATTAAAGAAAAGAGTGATGGCTCCTGATGATGAGAGAATATTTCATTTGGCTGAGATGCTTAGGCGCGATTATATGGTGGAAAAGGTTTCGGAAATTACAGGAATAGATAAATTCTTTGTAAATAAAATTAAGTGGATAGTGGATGAAGAGGAAAAGATAAAAAAATCCTCAGTGCAAGAAATGAATAGAGGTTGGTTGCTTTTATTAAAGAAAAAGGGATTTTCAGATAAAGGTATTGCGGATTTATTTGAGGTGAATCCGAATGTAATTTACGAACTGAGAAATATATGGAATATTAAACCGGTCTATAAGATGGTAGATACATGTGGAGGGGAATTTGAAGCGCTATCACCATATTACTACTCGACTTATGATGAATATGATGAGGTAGAGGTGAGCAATAGAAAGAAAGTTATGGTAATAGGATCAGGTCCTATAAGGATAGGACAGGGTATTGAGTTTGATTACGCATCTGTTCATAGCGTAATTGCTCTTAGAAAACTAGGAGTTGAAACTATAATAGTAAATAATAATCCAGAAACGGTAAGTACGGACTTTAATATTTCAGATAAATTATATTTTGAACCATTAACAGAAGAAGAAGTGTTTAATATTGTTGAAAAAGAAAATCCAGATGGAGTTATACTTCAATTTGGAGGTCAAACCGCTATTAAACTTGCTAAATTTTTAAAGAAAAAAAACATATCTATATATGGAACTAAGCCTGAGCAAATGGACGTAGCGGAGGATAGAGAGAAATTCGATGCGCTTTTAGAAGAACTAAACATAAATAGACCGAAGGGAAAAGCTGTTTGGAATTTAAAACAAGGATTAGAAGAGGCTGAAAACATAGGTTATCCGGTTTTGGTTAGGCCATCATATGTATTGGGCGGACAGGGAATGGAAATAACTTATGCGGAAAAAGAATTGGAGCATTATTTAAAGAATGCATTTGAGAAAGATAAGAAAAATCCTGTTTTAATAGATAGATATTTATTAGGTAGAGAAATAGAAGTTGATGCTATTTGTGACGGTGAGGAAATATTAATACCGGGCATTATGGAACACCTAGAGAGAGCTGGAGTTCACTCTGGAGACAGTATTACAATATATCCAAGTCGGAATATATCATTTGCTATAAAAGAAAAGATATTAGAATATACGAGGAAGATAGCAATAGGACTCGAAGTAATAGGCATGATTAATATTCAATTTATAGAATTCAAAGATGAATTATATATAATAGAGGCTAATCCGAGAGCTAGTCGAACGGTTCCGTACATTAGCAAGGTTAGCAAAGTGCCGATCGTAGAGCTTGCCACAAGGGTGATGCTGGGTGAAAAATTAAAAAATTTAGGGTATGGCAGTGGAGTTTATAAAGAAGCGGAGTTAGTGTCAGTTAAGGTTCCGGTATTCTCAACTCAAAAACTTCCAGAGGTTGAGGTGTGCCTTGGACCGGAAATGAGGTCAACAGGAGAGGTGCTGGGAATAGGAAGAAACTTTGAAGAGGCTCTATATAAAGGGTTTGTAGCATCTGGGATGAAGGTTGGAAAAGAGAAAGGGGTTATATTGGCAACGATAAATCCGCAGGATTACGAAGAGCTTTTGTATGTGGCGAAGGCGTTTGATGAATTGAATTATAAATTTGTAGCAACGAAAGGTACAGCAAAGTTATTAAGAGACAACGGAATTGATGCTTTAGAGGTTAAAAAAATCACGGATGGAGCCCCTAATATCATTGATGTGATAAAGAAAAGGCAGGTTGATTTAGTGATAAATACACCTACTAAGGGAAATGATTCGAAAACAGATGGTTTTAGAATTAGAAGAACAGCTATAGAAAACAATATTTCTGTTATTACTTCATTGGATACTGCAAAGGCGTTAGTGGAGATTATGAAGAAAAATATTGTGAGTGCAAATTTAGAAGTATTTAATATTGCGGATTAATAGATTCTATTAAAAGATATTGAATTATAAATTAAAACTGCCCTTAGCTTATGATTAAGCTGAGGGCAGTTTTAAACCTCAACTTGGTTTGCTTTATGTATAAATATTATAATAAATGAATAATTAATAAGATAAAAGCATTGCATTAATATAAAAAGTAATATATAATGAATAAAAACAAGCCAGTTATATCAGTAAAAATGGTTGAAAAACAGCTATGTAAGATAAATAAACAAAAATAAATGATATGCATAAAAATGTATAAATATTCAAAGACGTATTATGTCATAAAGATAGTGATTACACTATCTAGAATCTAAGGGGGATATTAAAATGAAAGAAAAAGTGGTTTTAGCGTATTCAGGAGGATTAGATACCTCTATAATAATAACTTGGCTTAAGGAAAACTATGATATGGACGTTGTAGCAGCTTGCATTAATGTTGGTCAAGAAGATGATATGAAGGCAATTGAGAAAAAGGCTTTAAGTTCAGGCGCGCAAAAAATATATATTGAGAACGTAACAGCGCAGTTCATAAAAGATTACGTATTTAAAGGAGTTAAAGCAAATGCTGCATATGAAGGAACATATTTATTGGGTACAGCATTTGCAAGACCGTTAATAGCTAAAAAACTTGTTGAAATCGCTCATAAAGAAGGGGCAAAATATATATGTCACGGATGTACTGGTAAGGGAAATGATCAAGTTAGATTTGAAGTTGGGATAGCAGCTATTGATCCTTCTATAAAGGTTATTGCTCCTTGGAGAATTTGGGATATAAAATCAAGAGAAGATGCCATAGATTATGCTAATGCTAGAGGCATAGAAATATCAGTTACCAAGGAAAAAATCTATTCAGTAGATCAGAACTTATGGCATGCAAGTCATGAAGGTGGAGATATTGAAGAATTAAATAATGAGCATAAAAGAGATATGTATCTTATGGTTACACCTCCAGAAAAAGCTAAAGATGAGCCTACTTATGTAGAGATATATTTTGAAAAGGGAATTGCGACTAAAATTGACGGCATTGAACTTGAGCCAATAGATATTGTTTCAACATTAAATAAAATTGGTGGAGAAAATGGAATAGGAGTTATAGATATAGTCGAGAATAGACTTGTGGGAATGAAATCAAGAGGGATATATGAGACCCCTGGTGGTACTGTACTTTATGCAGCACACAAAGAACTAGAGGAAATAACTTTAGACAAGGATACACTCCACTTTAAATACTTAGTATCACAAAAATATGGAGAATTAGTGTATAATGGGCTTTGGTTTAGTACTATGAGAGAGGCTCTTGATGCATTTGTAGATAAGACCCAAGAAATGGTGACAGGGACTGTTAAACTAAAACTTTATAAGGGAAATATCATGTCAGCGGGTAAAGAATCACCTAATGCTCTTTACGACGCGGGTATATCTTCTTTTGGAGCAAGTGATTTATATGATCATAAGGATGCAGAAGGATTTATAAACTTATTTTCATTGCCAAGCAAAATTAAAGCATATAAAAATTTAAACAATATCTAAGAAGCATTACAAAATTTACGAAGGAAGAGCGGGTGATATATATGAAACTTTGGGGTGGAAGATTTAAGGAAAAAGAAAGCAAGCTTATGGAGGACTTTAATAGTTCTCTAAGCTTTGATAAAAGGTTATATTATGAAGATATTATGGGTAGTATAGCTCATGTTAAAATGCTTGCCAAATGTAATATTTTAACAAATGAGGAAAGCATGACTATAGTTAATGGTCTGAATTCTATTCTTTCGGATATTCAAGAAGGAAAACTTAAAATTGAAGGTGATTATGAAGATATTCACAGTTTTATGGAAATACAGCTTACAAAACTTGTAGGGGATGTAGGTAAAAAACTCCATACAGCTAGAAGCCGAAATGATCAGGTTGCAGTAGACATGAGATTATATTCAAAATATAAAGCCTTAGAAGTTATTGATAATTTAGACCTTATTTTAAACACTATTGAAAAAGTTGGAAATGATAATGCGGTTATAATGCCAGGTTATACACATATGCAAAGAGCTCAGGTGGTAACATTTAAACAACACATTATGGCGTACTTTAATATGCTTCGTCGCGATAAGAAGAGGATTATAAGCGCTACAGAGATTATGGATGAAAATCCCCTTGGATGCTGTGCACTAGCAGGCACAACCTATGATACAGACAGGAATTTTACAACAAGCGAGCTGGGGTTTAAAAAACCTACAGATAATTTTATGGATGGAGTAAGTGATAGAGATTATTTATTAGAACTTTTATCCCATTTTTCTATAATAATGATGCATCTTAGTAGATTAAGTGAGGAGTTCATTTTATGGAGTACTAAAGAATTTAATTTCATTGAAATTAGCGATGAATTCTCCACAGGCAGTAGTATAATGCCACAGAAAAGAAATCCGGATGCAGCAGAACTAATAAGAGGGAAAACTGGAAGGGTATATGGAGATTTAATGAGTCTCCTTACCACTATGAAAGGAATACCACTTGCCTATAATAAAGATATGCAAGAAGACAAAGAACCTTTCTTTGATGCAGTTGACACGGTTTTAAAATGCTTAAAAGTTATGAATGAAATGTTAAGTACTTTAAAAATTAAAAAAGATAATATGTATAACGCAGTTAAAAGAGGTTTTCTAAATGCTACGGAAGCTGCAGATTATCTTGTAAGCAAGGGAGCAGCCTTTAGAGATGCTCATGGAGTTATAGGAGCTATAGTTATAAATTGTGAAAAAAAACATAAGGCTATAGAAGATTTAAGTTTAGAAGAGCTTAAAAGTTTTAGCGATTTATTTCAAAGTGATGTATATGAATTTATAGATTATGAAAAGACTTTAAGCCGAGGTATAAAAAAAGAAATGTAAAGGCCGCATTAGAGGTGGCAGAATACCCCCTTTAAATATAAGGCACGTAACAGGTGAATCCTACCTGTTACGTGTTTTTTAGTGGCTTCATCTACTTTAGTAGATAAAGCTACTTTAGTAGATAAAGCTACTTTAGTAGATAAAGC
>DAVZGU010000173.1:0-5004 GCA_052274215.1 Clostridium sp.
CAGTTATCCTCTTCATGTTTTGCAGCTAGAGATTTGAATATACCATTCCTAGGACTTTATGGAGCTTGCTCAACTATGGCAGAGTCTTTAAGCGTGGCTTCAATGATAATGGAAGGCGGGCTGGCTAATCATATTGTAGCAGCTACTTCATCACATTTCTCATCAGCTGAAAGGCAATTTAGATTGCCACTCGAAATGGGAAGTCAGAGAGCTCCAACAGCGCAATGGACTGTTACAGGTGCAGGAGCAATGGTTTTGGGCAAAAAAGGTAAATTTCCATATGTTACTCATGTTACAACTGGAAAGGTCAAAGATTATGGAATAATTGATGTAAATAATATGGGAGTTGCAATGGCGCCGGCGGCTGTAGACACTATTAAACAACATTTTATGGACACAGGACGAAAACCTTCAGATTATGATATTATAGCTACTGGAGATTTGGGGATTATAGGAAGAGAATTTACAGAAAAACTACTACTAGAATATAAGTACGATATGAAGGGTCATTACATTGACTGTGGTGAGGAAATCTTCGATGCACAGACACAAGGAACTAATGCGGGTGGTAGTGGTTGTGGATGTTCTGCAGTGGTTGCAACAGGGTACTTACTCAAAAATATGCTAAAGGGAAAATTTAAAAGAATACTACTAGTTTCCACAGGTGCACTTTTAAGTTCAACTTCACCACTTCAAGGAGAAACAATACCAGGAATCGCTCATGCCGTTTCAATAGAGTTTGGGGGTGAATAAATGAATAATTACATTATGTCTTTTATAGTTGGAGGGATAATTTGTGTAATAGGTCAAATACTTATGGACACTACTAAATTAACTCCAGCTAGAATACTAGTTTTATTTGTAACTGCTGGTGTAATATTAGGTGCATTAAATATATATGATGTGGTGATAGAATATGGAAAAGCAGGCGGAAGTATACCTCTGCCTGGGTTTGGGTGTAGTTTAGCTAAAAGTGTAATGAAGGAAGTAGATGAAGTTGGTATTATAGGAGCATTTACAGGAGGTATAAAGGGTACTGCAGGCGGCATTACTGCTGCAATTTTTTTTGGATATATTATGGCGTTATTATTCAATCCTAAAACTAAAGGGTAATAAAAAACTACTATCAAATATTTGATAGTAGTTTTTTGTTTATGTGTTAAGGCTTAGTAAAATATTTACCTTTAGTTTTAGGAGTAATAGCTTTAGGAGTGATAACTGGGGGAAATATACTATTATTTGAAAAGGTGTCAACTGCTGTTGGTAATACAAAAGCAGAGTCCTCTAAAAGCACATTAGGTGTATAATTTCTCTTTATAAAAACTTTTGTTTCAATTTTGCCAGGTGGCGTAAATTCTGATGCAAGAACATATTTACCACTTGGGTCTTTGATAACCTTAGCCAAAACATGTATGCTATCAAGGGTTGTAGGTTGAGTTCCATCAATAAACAGTTCGGAGTAAACTCTATTGCCTCTTGGGTCTGCATAAGTTAAATCAGTAGGAATATCCCCTGAATCTTTTGATACGGAATAGGGAGATATACCAGAAGGCATTTCTAAGTTTTTCACTGGAAGAGACGTATGGGCTTTTTTCATAATTTTGCCCCAAAGTGAAGCAGCATCATTACTTCCAATATTTTCAAGTTCATCTCCCTTATCGGTTCCAATCCAAACAGCTGTGGAGTAATATGGAGTTAAACCAACAAACCACAGATTCTTTGAATCAGAAGAAGTACCAGTTTTACCTCTGACTGGCATGTCGCTAAAAACAGCATTTGTTCCAGTACCACCAGGACCTACAGGTCCTTTTAATAAATCATACATAATGTATGCGCTTTGAGGAGATAAAACAGGTGTTTCTTCAATTTTTGTTTCAAGCAATACTTTACCAGACCTATCGACTACTTTAGTGTATAATCTGGGAGTTGTACGCAGCCCATTGTTACCAAAAACACCATATGCCGCTGACATAGTGAGAGGATTAGTGCCCTTATAAGTACCACCATCTAATTGTCCAAGGGCCATAGCAGATATACTATTCTTATCTTGTTCATCTAACTGCAACCCAAACTTTTCGCCATAAGAAACGCCAGTCTTAAGACCAATCATATCCTCAATTTTCACAGCGGCAACATTAACAGAATATTTTAAGCAATCTCTAAGAGGTAAATATCCCTTATATCCAAGTGGGGAATTTCTAGGATTATAAGGAGGGGTACCTGGAGCAGAATATTTCTTGCCAATGTCTTCAGGTATAGGTGAATCTTCAATAATAGTAGAAGCCGTAGCTGTTTTTGAATCGATAGCTGGACCATATACGGTTAGTGGCTTAATGCTTGATCCAGGGGCCTTTAAGTAGTCATCTGACGCACCTCTGTTATAAGACATAGGAACTTGGTCACCACGTCCACCTATAATAGTTTTAACTTCACCTGTATGATAATTCGTGATAACACAGGCTGCTTGGAGGCCTGCTTGCGTTGATTTCATAGGATCATCAATTAGTTGCTGTGATGCATTTTGCATATCTCTATTCATGGTTGTATAAATTTTTACACCATCGTACATAAGCATTGAATATGCTTCTTTTTTACTAATATTATTTTGTTTCATTAAATCCTCAGCAACCTGTAGGATTACAGGTCTTGAGAAGTACTCATAGTTCATTTTGTTTGCATCTTTTTGTGAAAAAGTAAATTTTAAATCTTCAGCCATAGCTGAATCAAATTGTTCTTTGCTGATTTTGCGACTATTGTACATATTATCAAGAACGGCTTTTGTTCTATTTGAATCAAAAGTTTCTTTATTTTTATTTGATTTAGATGCCAAATTATATGAAACACTAGGATTTTGCGCAGCGCTAGCAAGAAAAGCGCATTGTTTTAAGGTCAAATCTTGAATAGATTTGTTAAAATATTGCTGAGAGGCTGCTTCTACACCGTGAGCATTTCCCCCTAGAAAAATAGTGTTCATATAAGTCTCTAAAATCTGAGACTTGGTCAAAACTTTCTCTATTTGTAATGATAAAGACATTTCTTGAACTTTTCTCTTTATAGAAGTTCTGTTTTCCATAGAATCTTCTAAAAACACTCTATATTTAACTAATTGTTGAGTTATAGTTGAAGCTCCCTGGAGACTTTGACCGCTACCAGCTATTTTTATCTTTATATCATTATAAATAGCACCACCAAGTCTTTTTAAGTCAACGCCTGGGTGTGTTTCAAATCTAACATCTTCAATACTTATAAATGAATCCTGAAGTATGACCGGAACTTTATTAATAGGTACATTAATTCTTCTTTGTGAAATAACATATTCATCCATAGTTTTTCCGGAATCGTCCAATAATATTGTAATCTCATCCAATTTTAAAAATTCATTAATATCTAAGGTAGGAGCTGTCTTAATCATAGCTAGAACTGCTCCTCCAATAGCTACACTGCTTACTAAGGCTAAAATTAGAAAAGTATAAACAAGGGTTCTAAAAATATGTTTCTCAGTTCCTTTTTTCTTTTTTTTATTAGGTTCTTCTTTTTCCATTAAGTATCCTCCTTGCATTTCTTAGGAGTAGAAAACACTTATTAAGTAGCTTCCGCCTTCTAAAAATTCATCTTGTTTAACTATAATTAGCTTTTAATATTATACCATATAATCATGTTATTTATTTGAATGTGACTTAATATAAAATATTGAGGTTGAGTTGGTTATTTAAATTCTTTACCGTAAAAAAGTTACATATAATAACATATAACCTTAGATGGAGGTAATAAATATCAAAAATAAAATTAAAGTTAGGATATTAATAATTATAGCCATAATTATGATAAATTTTACAATATTCATATACATTTTTGATAAAACCGTAATGCCAACTGTAATGGCGGTGGCGGATGCAGAAATGAGAGCAAAAGCTACGGAGATTGTTAATAGAGCAATTATTAATGAATATTCCAAGCAATTTAACTACGACCAGGTTATAAGAGTAGATAAAGATTCACAGGGGAATATTGTAATGCTAAAAGCGGATACTCTAAAAATGAATAAAATAGCATGTGATGTTGCTTTAGAATCCCAAAAGGAACTTATGAAATTGGGCGAGGTTGGTATGAAAATTCCAATAGGTTATATAACAAGAAATAGTATTTTATCTTATTATGGCCCAAAAGTAACCATAAAAATGCAGCCTATAGGCCATGTAGAAACTAAATATTCTTCTGAGTTTGAAAGTGCAGGTATAAATCAAACAAGGCATAAAATTTATGTTAAAGTAAAAACTACCGTTAAAGTAATTGCTCCTTTAAAAAGTAATGATATCGAAGTAGCTAATGAAGTGCCAATTGCTGAAACTATTATAGTGGGAAAAACACCTAATACTGCAGTTCAATTAGATTTAAATGGTACAGGTTTTAAACTAGGTGATAGTGGTAGTGATTAACAAAAACACAAAAAAATAAAGTACGCTATTATTTAATAACGTACTTTATTTTTATAAACTAACAATATGTATTTAAGGAATATTCCAAAAATGAGATATTAAATCATCTCCTGAGGAGATGCAATATTAACGACTTCTCTGATATAGAAGGCTATTAGTCTTCCCAATTAAATACGTATGGTATATTTCTATAGTAATCTCCGTAATTCAATCCATAACCAACTACAAAAAGATCTGGAATTTCAAAACAACAATAATCAGGTGTTATATCAATTTTTCTTCTAAGTGGTTTATCTAAAAGAACGCAAGATTTAACGCTGGTTGCACCTAAAGACTTAACGTGAGCCACAACGAAATCCATAGTTATTCCAGTATCAACAATATCATCTACTATTAATACATCAAAACCTTCAATATTGTCAGGAATATCATTTATAACATTAATTGATCCGCAAGACTCTTCACCATCACCATAGCTTGAAGTTGTCATAAATCCTATTTTTGTAGGCACAGTAATTTGACGCACAAGGTCCGCAGTATATATAAAGCTACCTCTTAATAATGAAAG
>DAVZGU010000174.1:0-4991 GCA_052274215.1 Clostridium sp.
GACATTGTAGTAAGAAAATCTTATGGCGGAGACATTACCTTTAAAATAATAGATATTGTTCCAGGAGATAATGATGATGTGTATTTACTTAAGGGAATAAATTTAAGAATAGAAGCGGACTCTTTAAGTGAGGACTTAGAATTAGTGGCAGAAGATGCCATTTATGAAATTGATAAGGTTTTTAATAAAAAGGTAAATGCATCTATTAAAAGGGTATTAATGAATAGAATTAAAGGGAGCAGAGGAGACAGAGGAACGGCTATAGATTTTAAAGGGAAAATTAAAGATTTGCAGTTAAAACAAGAAAAATACAAAGAATACAAAAATAAAGATATGGTTTTTGGAAGACCCGGAAAAATACTACATGTCGATGGTGATGCAGAATATTTAGAAGTGTGCTTAAAAACTTATAAGCAGTTATCATTAAATGCTGTAGGTAGGGTAATATCAGAAAAAAATCAACCAAATGAAATAGTGAATTTAGTTAAAGAAATTAAACCGGATATAGTAGTAATAACAGGACACGATGGTATGGTAAAAGGAATAAATGATTATATGAATTTAAATAACTACAGAAATTCAAAGTACTTTGTAGAGGCTGTTATCGCTCTTAGATCTTATAATAGTAATTATGATGATTTAGTAATATTTGCAGGGGCATGTCAATCTTGTTATGAGGCAATTCTAGATGCTGGTGCTAATTTTGCTAGTTCTCCAAATCGCGTCTTAATCCATTGTTTAGATCCCGTTCTAGTTTCTGAGAAGATTGCCTATACAAATATAGAAAATGTTGTAGCTATAGAAGATGTTATACAGAACACTATAACAGGATTAGATGGTATAGGTGGATTACAAACCAGAGGAAAGTATAGAGAGGGGTTCCCTAAGTCTAAGTATATATAGAAAGGTACGTAGGTTATCTTCAAAAGTTTTACTAGAATGCTGGTTATTTTATTTTGAATACTTAAACAAACTCTCATAGCTTGTATTGGGGATTTGTTTATAAAACTGATTATTTATAAAAATAAAGGAGATACTATAAAAGATTGTATTAAAAATGTTATGTAATTATACTAGAATAGTGATTTATAAGGTAAATGCTCATAAAATAGATAATAATTAATTATGCGACGAATAATCTATGAAAATGAATTTTGTTAACATAAAATCAACATTGACAAAATTGTTATAGTAGTGATAAAATATAAAGCTTACTTGACAAAGAAGAATATATGATATATAATGTAAAGTGTGGAAAGAGGGTGTTTGCTTTGGAAAAAATAAATGTACTGACTTCAATAAAAGATGAAATTGAAAGTCATGTTGGCGAAAGAGTAACATTAAAAGCTAATGGTGGAAGAAGAAAGATTCTTGTGGATAATGGAGTTATTGAAAAGACTTATCCAAATATTTTTGTTATTAGATTAGAAAAAGACACCCACAGGACAGTGACGTATAGTTATTCAGATGTTTTGACAAAAACAGTTCAAATAGTTTTTGCAGGATAAAACGATACTGTATCATAGTATCGTTTTTTATATTTATAAATAGAGAATAGGCATATGAAAACAAATAACAAGTAAAATATACTAGCTTGGTAGTTATTTTCATGTGACTGATATAAGATTGACAGAGCATATATTAAAGGGAATGCATTGGGTTATTAATAACTGTGCATTCCATTTGATATATGTTTTTTTTATTATATTTAAAATGTATTACCGATTTATTAGAGAATTATGTTGAATTTTGCAATACGAATAAAAGCATTAAATATCATATTTAAATGACTATTTCTATATATATTAATAGTAGGTATTTTAGGAGGGTAACAACCTACAAGTGTTACCCCAATAGAAATACGAGGAGGCATAATGTGGAAATAAATTTGAAAAGAGAAAACATAGAGTATGAACAATTGTTAGGAGAAAATACTGTTGATACAGTAGTGAAAGAAGAATATGTAATTCCGGATACTCATCCAGATGTTAAGGAAATTCTTATGTTAGATGTTAAAGCCTTAATAAATTCCAAAGAAATAATTCAAGACAAGGTATATTTAGAAGGCGAAATTCAATATAATGTACTTTATATTACAAAAGGTCAAGAGCGTACTGATGTGGATAATGTTGTATATAGTTCGAAGTTCTCAAATACAATAGATATAATGGGCGCGATGCCTGAAATGCTTTGTGATGCTGAATGTTTTGTAGAACATATGGAGTGTAGAATAGTTAATGAGAGAAAAATATGTCTAGAGGGTATTTTAAAATCAAAATCTGAAGTATATAAAAATTTCAATTTCCAAATAGTCAAAGATATTGAAGCAGTTAAGGATGTTCAATATTTAAAAAATCCTACTAGCATAGATAAAGTCGTAAGGAATTTTAATGGTGAGCTTATTGGAAAGGCTAATATAAAAGTTCCAATGGAGAAGCCAGAAATCGCTAAAGTTATAAAATGTGATGTTAATATTCATAAGAAAGAAGTGAAATTGTACGAAGGGAAAATTCAAATAAATGCTTATGCATTTATTAATATGATATATAAGGGCAAAGATAGCAGGGAATTAATTTATATTGAGCACGAGGTTATGTTAAATAAAGAGTTAGATTTTCAAGATGTAAATCCTTACATGGAGCAGTATACAGACTTTAAGGTAGACGCTATGGAATATGATATTAAGGAAGATGATTTGGGAGAAAAAAGAATTATTGATGTAGAGTTTTTGATAAAAACTAATACAAGAGGAATGCACAAAGAGGAAGTGGATATGATCGAAGATGTATATTCACCGACTACAAAGCTTGAGATGGATAAAAAGGATTATGGACTTAATGTAATGCAAGGACAATTATTAACTGAAACATTAGTTAAAGGAGATATAGAACTAGATAGCAGCAAGAGTAAGCCTAGCAAGGTCATCATGTGTAATGCCACCGTTTGTGTAACAGATAAAAAGGTGGTTGAGGATAAGGTTATAATTGACGGCATAATGAATGTAACTGTACTATACAGAAGTGATGATGAAGAAAAATATCTCTCCGCTGTTACTGAGGAGATTCCTTTCACCTGTGGAGCGGATATATTAGGCGCTAAGATAAATATGAGCAGCATGTGTAAAGTCTCACTCGAAAATGTAAATGTAGATATTGAGGCAGGAAATATAGCGGTTAGAGCTGTGGTAAAAGTATATGTAAGAGTAAATTATATGGTACAGAAAAAGTTTTTAGTTGATGTTTACCCAATAGAGGGGGAAGCGCCTAAGAAAAAAGCTAGTGTTACTATTTATGTAGTTCAATCGGCAGACACCTTGTGGAAAATAGCTAAAAAATATAATACAACAATGCAAGAAATTGCAAGAGTAAATCAAATAGAAGACCCTAATATTATAAAGGTTTCACAAAAACTTATAATACCAGGGAGAATAATTATATAATTTAAAATAGTATGGATGCCTGAAAACTGATTTTATAAATTAGTTTTCAAGTAGCCCTAACCCCTATGTGTTATGAATAATACATAGGGGTTTATTGTGTTTGGCATACCTTATTTAAAATTATATGTAGCAATATTAAATTTGTTGTAATATACTGATTTTATTAACAATGTTTCACAAGAAATGATTCATCTTATATAAACCTTGGAATCCCTAAGGGGTGACTGAACAATTATTAATTGAATTGCTTTTGTGAATTATCAATAAAGAGTTGGAGGAAAATCATGTTAGTAAAAGCTTATGGAAAAATAAACATATCTTTAGATATAGTAGGTAAAAGAGAAGATGGATATCATTTACTGAAAATGGTTATGCAAAATGTAGATCTATATGATTCTATGTCCTTTCAAAAATGTAACAAGGGTATTAATATAAGCTGTAATAAGCCGTACATACCTACAGATGATAAGAATTTAGTATATAAGGCTGCAAAACTTTTTATGGACACTTATGATATTAGCGAAGGTATAAATATATATCTTAAGAAAAACATTCCTGTAGCAGCAGGTATGGGAGGTGGGAGTGCGGATGCAGCGGCTGTTTTTAAAGCATTGAAGCAAGTATTCAAAATAGATGTAGATGACAATGAACTTATGAGGTTAGGTATCCAAATAGGTGCAGATGTTCCTTATTGTATAACAGGGGGGACTGCCTTGTGTGAAGGTATAGGAGAAATTATTACCCCTCTTGCGCCTTTTAAAAATTATATTTTAGTATTGGTTAAGCCCAATTTTGGAGTGTCTACTAAGGAGGTTTTTAAAAACTTAGATATTAGTAAAATCTTTAAGCATCCAGATACAGATGCATTAATAAGAGCTATGGAACAAGAAAAATTAGAAGATGTATGCAGCAGTATGAAAAATTTACTTGAAAATGTTACACTAAGAAAATATCCAGTTCTCAAAAGAATAAAAGAAGATATGCTTAAGATGGGTGCAATGGGATCAATGATGAGCGGAAGCGGACCGACGATATTTGCTTTTTTTGATGATATGTTAAAAGCTCAAAGATGCTATGATAAATTTAAAGTTCAATATAAAGAAGTATATTTAACAAGAACGATATAGATATAATTTTATAGTGAAATATAAGAACGTGTAAAAACCCTTTGTGGTTTTTGCGCGTTTTTATATTTATATAAGTGAATATTTTCTACCAGTGTCGTAAAAGCTAGTTAGAACAAAGTAGAGTAAAGTTGCTTAATTATAAAGTTTTTATAATTTATATTGTTTTGATAATCATACTAAGATAGGGAGCAAAAGGATGAGAGTTTTAGAATTGTTTGATATCTATTTTCTTACAATGATGGTAGTTCAAGGTGCTGTTGTACTTACTGTGGATGCGAGAAACTTTAAGAGATCTGGTATGGGTATTATTAGTAAAAAAGCACGTGTCTTAGGGTGGCTTGCAATTATTACAGCTATCGTTCTATTTACACTGAGGTGGATATTTTAAGGCTATAGTCGATCTATATACATATAAGGAAGTGAAG
>DAVZGU010000175.1:0-4972 GCA_052274215.1 Clostridium sp.
TGAAAAATACTATTCATTAGCTCAAATTGATGAACTAAGGGATAAAGTAATTTTAGTGGGTGGATTTTCTAAAATGTTTTCAATGACAGGACTTAGAGTTGGATATGTTTGTGCTAGCAAATATATCATGGATAATATAATGAAAGTACATCAGTATAATGTTTCTTGCGCAGCCTCAATATCTCAATGGGGTGCGTGCGAAGGGTTACTTTCCAGCATGGATGATGTAAACAATATGAAAGTGGAGTTTGAGAGGCGAAAAGATTATGTATATAAAAGGTTGAAGCAAATGGGAATGGATACAACTCTTCCTAAAGGGGCTTTTTATATATTTCCATCTATAACAAAATTTTCTATGAGTAGCGAAGAGTTTTGCAACAGACTGTTGAATGAAGGGAAGGTCGCTGTTGTGCCTGGTTCGGCTTTTGGAACCGGAGGAGAGGGTTTCATAAGGATATCATATTCTTATAGTATGGAAGTCTTAAAAGAGGCTTTAGATAGAATGGAAAAGTGGATTAAATCATTACCTAAGTAATTTTAAAAAACATTGAATTAGAAAAGCAACCTATTTAAGTATTTAATACTTTAAAGGTTGCTTTTCTAGTTCAAAGGCTAAATCATCTCCTACGGAGCTGTAATATTAACTACATCATCCATACTATATAGACCTTTTTCTTTTCCATATATATATTCGCAGGCTTTAAGTGCACCTATTGCAAAAACATCTCTTGATATTGCAGTATGCTTAATTTCAATACATTCCCCAATGCCAGCAAATATGACTTCATGATCACCTATAATATTTCCACCACGTATAGCGTGAATCCCTATTTCATTAGGTTGTCTTTTACTTAAACCGTCACGTCCTTTTACAAAGGTGGTTTCTTCATTAATAGAATTCTTAATTGTATTTGCAAGAAGTAGAGCGGTACCGCTAGGGGCATCGACCTTTTGATTATGATGCTTTTCAATTATCTCAATGTCAAAATCCTTGTAAAGCATACTGCTTATGCTTTTAAGTATATTATTAACAACATTTATACCTATAGACATGTTTGCAGAGTGAAATACTGGAATTTCGGTGCTGAGGGAATTAATTTTAGATAACTGTTCTTGCGTGTAACCAGTAGTGCAGAACACAATAGGAATATTTTTCTCTTTAGAATACTTACACAAGGAATCTAAAGCATCTGGCCTTGAAAAATCTAAAATTACATCTATATCATTTTCACATTCAAGTATGCTGTCATAGCATGCATAGCCTAAATTAGAAGAATTTTTATCAACACCTGCAACAATTGAAATCGTTGTAGATGCTTTAGCCATTTCAGAAATAACTTTGCCCATCTTTCCATTGCAACCATTTAGGAGGAGTTTAATCATTTTATTTCCTCCTTTAAAGGGATATTATATGCTTTTAATTCTTTTTTTAGAATCTGTAAATTGTTTTCCTCCATTTCACATAGTGGTAGTCTTAAAGGCCCGACTTCCATTCCCATAAGATTCATAGCTGTTTTTACAGGGATGGGATTAGTTTCTATAAATACAGAGTCATTAAGAGGAAGATACTCCAATTGAATTTTTAACGCAGCTGCATGCTCGCCTTTTAAATACAATTCACACATGTTATGAATCACTGTAGGAATTATATTTGAAAGAACAGATATAACTCCGATACCTCCTAAGGAAAGTATAGGTATAACTTGGTCATCATTACCTGAATAGATATCTAATCTATCTCCACATAGTGATTTAATCTGTGCTATCTGACTTATATCGCCGCTTGCTTCTTTAATTGCTACAATATTTTGTACTTCACATAATTTTAGAAGTGTGCGAGGAGTAATATTAAGACCCGTTCTTGAGGGCACGTTGTATATTATTATTGGTGAAGTTACACTATTTGCAATTGCTTTGAAGTGTTCAACTAAGCCTTTCTGAGTAGTTTTATTATAGTAAGGCGTAATTACAAGTAATCCGTCTACACCTATTTTTTCTGCCCATTTACTCATACTTATTGTAGCGGCAGTGTTGTTACTTCCTGTACCCGCGATTACTGGAATTCTCTTATTAACTAGATCAACTACAAATTTTATAGTCTCTTTTCTTTCTTGCTCTGTCATAGTAGAAGATTCGCCAGTAGTACCACATATTACAATGGCATCTGTCATGCTTTTAATATGCCATTCTATTAATTCTTCAAGTTTTTTGAAATCTACTCCCCTTTCATTAAACGGAGTAACTATTGCAACACCAGAACCTTTAAAAATACTCATAAGATTACCTCCTAGTAGTTTATACTATATATTTATTAATTTAGATTGCTTTTAGTGAAGCATTTCGTAATATTGTTCATAATGAATTGTAAAACGGATAAACTATCACTAAAATATTTTTCTTCATTAGATTATATTATATAGCCCATATGTGAAAATATATATACTTTTAAAAAAAAAACTGAAAATCAAAAAGGCATAATTTCGAGGTAAATATTTATAAAGTCGTAATTGAAATCATATTATAAGTAAATAATGGGTAATGTTTATTTTTTTAGTATGAATAAAAAGACCTCGAATTGTAAAAAATATAAGATATTACAATTATAATCAGGAGGTATATGATGGGTAAAACGCCTTTGAAAAAAGTTATAAAAGCTAAATTAAGAACAAACAAAGAGTTAACTAAAAATGAAATGCTAAGAGAATCGTTAAAATATGAAATAGCAGAAGAATTAGGATTAACAGAAAAGATAGATAGTGATGGTTGGAGTGGACTAACGGCAGAAGAAACAGGAAGAATTGGAGGCTTAATGACAAAAAGAAAGAAAGCCATAAATCTTCCTAAAAACAAAGATTTTTAAAGATATTAAGCAAATTACTTTGGACAAAATTTGGTGTATAGGTTAGTATATTATATACCATTCTTTGAAAAAGGAGAAATGTTAATATGAACTGTTACAAAGAGTTTGCTTGTATATATGATGAATTAATCAATTCTGATATTGATTATAAAACATGGGCTTCCAAAATATTATGTATTTGCAAAGAGTATCAATTAGATATGGAGAGTTATTTAGATTTAGCCTGTGGTACAGGAAATCTTACTATAGAAATTGCAAATGAGTTTAAGCATACGTGGGCAGTTGATTTATCTTGTGATATGTTAAGTCAAGCAGAGAAAAAGATGAGGGATGCTCGAGTAGGAGCAAAATTTGTATGCCAAGATATTTGTGAATTGAATTTAGATAATACTTTTAACCTTATAACTTGCTGCTTAGATTCTAGCAACTATATATTAAAAAAAGAAAATTTTAAAAAGTATTTATTAGGTGCTTACGATTTATTAAAAGAGGATGGATTATTCATCTTTGATATTAACTCTTATTATAAACTTACCAATGTGCTTGGTAATAATATTTATAATTACGATAGTGATGATGTAGTTTATATTTGGGAAAATTATTTGGAAAATGATATAGTGGAAATGAATTTAACTTTTTTTGTAAAAGAAGGACAAGTGTACAGACGCTTTGATGAGCAACACTCTGAAAGGGCTTATAAAGAAGAATATGTAGAAAGTGTTATAAAAGAAATTGGGTTCGAAATAATTAAAAAGATGGATAACTATGAAGATAAAGCAGTAAACAAAATCACAGAGCGAATATGTTATGTGCTTAAGAAGTAAAAAACAAGAATAGTTTACAGGAGGCTAGTATATGGATAAATTGGTTAGAGCTACTGCAAAGGAAGGCCAGGTTAGAATAGTTGCAGCAATAACTACGGATTTAGTAAATGAGGGAGTTTCTATGCATTTATGTGCACCCACTGCAGCAGCTGCTTTTGGTAGGATGCTAACGGCTGGTACTCTTATGGGAAGCATGTTAAAGTCACATCAAGATAGTTTAACACTACAAATTGATGGCGGAGGAGAAGCAAGAGGTGTGGTAGTAACTGCTCATGCTGATGTAAGTGTAAAAGGGTACATAGGAAATCCTAATGTAGATTTGCCTGCAAACAAACAGGGTAAACTTGATGTAAGTGGTGCAATTGGTACGGATGGTTATTTGAGGGTTATAAGAGATTTGGGACTAAAGGAACCCTATATAGGTCAAGTTCCAATCTCCACAGGTGAAATAGGGGATGATTTAGCTTATTACTTTACTGTTTCAGAGCAAACGCCGTCTGCTGTGGGACTCGGAGTTTTAGTTGACACGGATATGAGCATTAAAGCTTCAGGAGGTTTTATAATCCAAATGATGCCTGGCGCAGATGAATTTTTAGCTGATATAATAACGTATAGACTTGAAGAAATTCCATCTATAACTGAATTAATAGCAAAAGGGATGAATATCGAAGAAATCTTAGAATTTATTTTTGAAGATATGGAACTTAAAATACATGAAGAGGTTAAGCCGACGTATAAATGTGATTGTTGCAGGGAAAGAGTTGAGAGGGCCTTAATAAGTATAGGTAAAAAGGATTTAGAAGAATTATATAATGATGGTAAAACAGAAGAACTTAAATGCCATTTTTGTAATGAAAATTATGAATTTAATCATGAAGAGATTGGGCAATTACTTAAAGAAGCTAATTCATAGGTAATAATACAGCTTTGGATAAAAAGAATATAGTATATGTGGTATTGCTTTTTATGGTGAGCAAGACATAAACTATATTCTATATTCAAATTGTAGTAAAGCGGAGTAAATTTGACAAATAAGGAGTATAATTTAAATATACGCGAATATTAACCACATTCATGGTTGACAGTCGTAAGAAAATCTTATAATATAGTAAAGTACTCACAAAGTACACATGGACGAGGAAGTTAACAATAAAGTAAAAAAACAGTTAACACATAAAGTTGTTGACAAGTTTTATGAAATGATGTAAACTGTACTAGTACGATAAAGACATGTGGGAGCATAGCTCAGCTGGGAGAGCATCTGCCTTACAAGCAGAGGGTCACAGGT
>DAVZGU010000176.1:0-4965 GCA_052274215.1 Clostridium sp.
TGGTCTGCCTTGAAACTTCCAAGGCTGTTGCGAGTTCTTCCTGCTTAATACCATTCTGCTTTCGAATTTCTTCTAATCTATTTTTCATAGGCAAATTCACTCCTTAATTTTGTTATTTTACGGAAAGCTAACTTTACATTCATACTACTACTTATATCACTCTATGTCAAGTATGCTTTCCATTTAAAATAGGGGAGGGAGAAGTTCCTTCTAAAATCTCATTAAATTAGTCTAATAGCTTCGCAGAAGATAATTTATTGATATTCGGGTCTTTTAAAATATTAACAACTGTGGGAATGGTAGGGAAGTAAATAGTTTAAGGTGTGATTTAATAATGAAAAATATTAAATAATTACATTGAAGCTATTGACAATAAATGCTATGTGACGTAGTATATGAGTAGATGTTCATGTGCGAATTAAGCGTAAAATAATATTCGGTTAGAACCCATTGTAACAAATGGGGTTTTAGAGACATACTATATGATTATAGGAACATATAATCATATAAGAAAAAGCAGGAGGCGAAAAGAGTGGTTGATATATTTAAAGCATTATCAGAAGAAAACAGACTTCGTATAATTACACTTATTATGGAAGGTGAAATGTGTGTATGTGAAATTGAAGAGTGTCTAAATATGACGCAATCAAATGTTTCACGGCATTTAACAGCACTTAAAAAGTGTGGGATATTAGAAAGTTATAAAAAGGCACAATGGACATACTACAAAATAGATAATAAATTTATAGAGAAAAACCCAGACTTATTTGCTTATTTAATAAAAGAACTCAAACAATTATCTTCTTATAATAGTGATTGTGAAAAACGGGATAAATGTAAACTAGAAAATTTATGTGATTGTAAAACACAAAGTTAGCGATATTTCAGTATCACAGGTGATGATTTAAATAAAGGAGTGATTGATTATGAGTGAAGTTAAAACACCCGAGATTGGATTTTTTCAAAAATACTTGACTGTTTGGGTAGCTATTTGCATGAGTGTAGGTGTGCTTATTGGCAAGTTTATTCCAGGGATTCCGGAATTCTTAAATAAGTTTGAGTACGCTAGGGTTTCAATCCCCACTGCTATACTTATTTGGGTAATGATTTATCCTATGATGATGAAGGTAGACTTTCAAAGCGTTAAAAATGTTGGAAAGAACCCTAAAGGGTTATATGTAACATGGATAACGAATTGGCTTATAAAACCATTTAGTATGTATGCAATATCTTCATTTTTCTTTTTTGTAGTATTCAAAGCATTTATAACACCAGAACTAGCTACGCAATATCTTGCAGGAACCATATTGCTTGGAGCTGCTCCCTGTACTGCCATGGTATTTGTGTGGAGTCACCTTACTAGAGGTAATCCTGCATATACTGTTGTGCAAGTAGCGACGAATGATTTAATCATTCTGGTTGCGTTTATACCTATCGTGAAATTTCTTTTAGGAGTCAGTAACATTACTGTTCCTTGGAATACACTCATTTTATCAGTTGTTTTGTTTGTTGTTATTCCTTTGGTCGGGGGCATTTTGACTAGAATTACGGTAACGAAGAAAAAGGGCACAGAGTACTTTGAAAATACATTCCTCCACAAGTTTGATAATGCAACTACCGTTGGATTGCTACTAATGCTTATATTGTTATTCTCATTCCAAGGCGAAACTATAATAAACAATCCACTGCACATTTTACTGATTGCGGTGCCACTAACTATTCAAACATTTTTGATTTTCTTTATTGCTTATTTAACAAGTAAAAAGTTAAGACTAACACATGATATTGCCGCACCTGCTGGAATGATTGGGGCATCAAACTTTTTTGAGCTTTCAGTTGCTGTTGCCATTTCTCTGTTTGGCATGGATTCTCCTGCAGCTCTCGCTACAGTGGTAGGAGTATTAGTTGAAGTACCAGTAATGCTGATTCTTGTAAGAATAGCAAATAAAACCAAGCATTGGTTTCCACAACCAGTAGTTCATAACAAATAATAATTAAGAATAATAAAAATATTAAAATAATAAAAATGATAGGAGAGATTATTAATGAAAAAAATGCAAATATTTGAACCAGCTATGTGTTGCTCAACAGGACTTTGTGGTGTAGGTGTTGATCCAGAGCTTCTTAGAATTTCGACTGTCCTTAGTGCATTAAAGAAAAATGGAGTTGAGGTTGAGAGGTTTAATCTCTCAAGTTCACCACAGGAATTTGTGAATAACAAAGTAGTTAATAATTTTATAAATGAAAAAGGCGTTGATGGGTTGCCGATTACTGTTTTGGACGGTGAAATAGTGTTAACAGGTAAGTACCCAACCAATGAAGAATTAGTGAAATTCCTAAGTGTAGAAATGAGCTTTTTAGGTCAAGAGCGAAAGACTTTTAAAATAAAAGGAACTCCTAAATCAGGGGATTGTGGCTGTTCTGGTGGAAAATGTTGTTAACACTGTAATCGAAGCGTATATCAAATACAAGCCAAATTACAAAAGTGGCTTAATAATGAAGCTGGAGGTAAATAAACATGGAAATTTTTAATCCACAAAATATTAAACTTACAAAATATTTATTTTACACAGGTAAAGGTGGTGTAGGTAAAACTTCAACCGCCTGCGCTACAGCAGTCACCCTTGCAGATAGTGGGAAAAAGGTGCTTCTTATAAGCACTGATCCTGCGTCAAATTTGCAGGACGTTTTTAACACTAAGCTAACCAATAAGGGTATCCCAATTAAGGAAGTTCCAAATCTTGTTGTTGCTAATCTTGACCCAATTCAAGCAGCGGCACAGCACAGAGAGAGCGTAATTGCACCTTACCGTGGTAAGTTACCAGATGCAGTGCTTAAAAATATGGAGGAACAACTTTCTGGCTCCTGCACTGTTGAAATTGCAGCGTTCAATGAATTTTCAAAATTCATAACCGATGAAAAATTGCAAGAAGAATATGACCATATTATATTTGATACTGCGCCTACTGGTCATACACTTAGAATGCTTCAATTACCATCGGCATGGAGCAATTTTATTAGCGAAAACACACATGGTGCATCCTGTTTAGGGCAGCTTTCTGGTCTAGAGAGTAAAAGAGAAATTTATAAAAAAGCAGTAGAAACATTAGCGGATGGGGAATTAACAACGCTTATCCTTATTTCACGCCCAGAAATGACACCACTTAAAGAGGCGGAAAGAGCATCAAAAGAACTCTCGCAGATCGGTGTAAACAATCAAACAATGATAATTAACGGCGTGATGAGATCTTATGACGACAGTGTGTCCGAAAGTCTGTATCAAAAACAGCAAAAGTCACTTAAGGAAATGCCACAGGGACTTCAGGGAATTAAAACCTACATGGTACCCCTTAGAGATTACAATATAACAGGCATGGAAAATGTTAGGGCGCTTCTTACCAAAGATAATTATAGTGTTATTAATAATAAGATAAACGCTGAAACCATTCCACAGCTAAAAGATGTTATTGAAGAACTGTATAAAAAGAGCAAAAAGGTAATCTTCACTATGGGTAAGGGTGGCGTAGGCAAAACTACAATTGCAGCGGCCATTGCACTAGGATTATCAGCAAAGGGCAAAAAAGTACACCTTACAACAACTGATCCTGCGGCTCATCTTAAATTTGTTATTAATGAGAGTAGCAATATTACCATGAGTCACATTGATGAGCAGGCTGAACTTGAAAAATATAAGGATGAAGTGCTTTCTAAGGCGAGAGAAACTATGGCAGATGATGATATTGTTTATGTTGAGGAGGATCTCCGCTCCCCATGTACACAGGAGATTGCAGTATTTAGAGCTTTTGCAGAAATAGTTGAGAAGGCTGAAGAACAGATCGTTGTCATAGACACTGCTCCAACAGGGCATACTTTACTGCTGCTTGAGTCAACACAAAGCTATAACCAAGAAATCAAACGCTCACAAGGAGATATTCCAGAATCCGTGAAAAAATTATTGCCAAGACTCAAAAATGCTGATGAAACAGAAGTCATCATTGTAACGCTTGCCGAAGCTACACCTGTATATGAAGCAATGCGTCTTGAAGAAGATTTAAAACGTGCAAAAATTGCGACAAAATGGTGGGTTATAAACTCATCACTACATGCGACAGGTACGACCAATAAATTGTTAGCTGCAAAGGCAAGCAATGAAATTGAATGGATTAACAAGGTTGATGCACATGCAAACGGTAAGTTTGCGCTCATCGCGTGGAGTCCTGATGAAATTAAAGGTGACAAGTTAAATGAGTTATTATTATAAACTCTAGGTAGCATGAACTTCGGTGGGATTTGTATTCATTTTCACGTGTCTAACTATTGATTTAATTCATTTATGGAGTATAATATATTTATAAGATAGGTGATGGAGTTCACCTTAACTATTGCAATTTTGCAATTAATGACTCCTACTTGGTGTTTTGCGCTAAGTAGGAGTCTTTTGTTTTGTAAAAATATCAATAAAAGGGAGAGAGTGTAATATGGCAATGAGTTTAGCAATTATAATTATTCTAGGACTAATGTCCAATAAATTATTTGAAAAATTAAAACTTCCAGGACTGCTTGGAATGCTAATTTTAGGGGTGTTACTAGGACCTTATGGTATAAATATAATAAGTGCGGATATACTTAGAATTTCACCGGATTTAAGAAAAATTGCACTTATTATTATACTGCTAAGAGCAGGCCTTGGAATTAAAAAGGATACTTTAAACAAAGTAGGGGTTCCAGCATTAAAAATGAGTTGCATACCTGGTATTTTTGAAGGGATTAGTATTATGTTTATAGCAAGCTATGTACTTGGAATAACAAAAGTTGAGGCTGGAATGCTTGGATTTATAATAGCTGCAGTTTCACCAGCAGTAGTTGTACCACCTATGCTTAATTTTATATCTAGAGGTAAAGGAGAAAAAAAAGGCATACCAACCATAATACTCGCAGGAGCTTCTATTGATGATGTTTTTGCAA
>DAVZGU010000177.1:0-4965 GCA_052274215.1 Clostridium sp.
TTAATCTAAAACCAGAGGCTTACTCGAAAATTATGAATGTATTTGATCAAAAACTTAATGATATAAAAATATTCAATTCTATTTCAGAGCAGTATTATTATTTGGACTTGCCTATAAATGTTAAAGAAAACGAATATCAATTTAAATTGATTATTAAAGATGATAGAAAAAAAGGTAAAAAGATTGATAGCAAAAATGTAAAAATTGCAGCAAGCCTTAAAACAATAAATATGGGTATTGTAGATGCATATATTAAAATTAACAATAATAGTATGAATATTGATATTAATTGTGATAAATTCTATGTTAAAGTTTTGGATATTGGCAAAGAAAAATTAATTAACGAATTGTCTAGTATAAATTATAGGGTTAGTATTAAAGTGAGTAACAGGGTTAACGAGTTTACACTGTCAAGTTGCGGAGAATTTTTTAATGATAGAAGTTTTAATACAATCAATATAAAGGTATAATAGTATGGAGACATTAAAAAAAAATGACTAAGGTTATAACTTTGAGCACTAATGAGGTGTGTTGAAATGAAAAAGGTAAAAAAAGCTACTGCAATAAAATATGAACAAGGATATGATGCGCCTATAGTAACGGCAGCTGGAATGGGGTATATTGCAGATGAAATTCTTAAGACTGCGAAAGAGAGCAAGGTAGCTATAGTGAAAAATGAAGAATTAGCTAATTTACTTTCAAATGTTGATATAGGATCAGAAATACCGTTAGAATTGTATGATGCAATAGCTAAGGTTATTGCTTATGTAATGGATATAGATGCATTAGTAAAAAAGAACTAAATAATTAATAAGGAGGTATATTATGGCGTTGTGGGCAATATCTGATCTTCATTTATCTATAAATTCAGATAAACCCATGGATATATTTGGAGATAAATGGAGTAATCATAATGAAAAAATTAAAGAAAATTGGCTTAGCAAAGTGTCAACGGATGATACTGTACTAATTGCAGGGGATATTTCATGGTCCATGAATATTTCTGAGGGAGTGGAAGATTTAGAATGGATTCATGAGCTTCCAGGTAAAAAAATACTTATTAAAGGAAATCACGACTATTGGTGGAGTGGTATCACGAAGCTTAATTCTCTCTACGCGGATATGGATTTTATCCAAAATAACTTTTTTAACTATAAAGATTTTGCTATATGTGGAACACGGGGATGGAATTGCCCAGGAAATGCGAGATTTACAACTCATGATGAAAAAATATATAATAGAGAGTTAATAAGGCTTCGAATTTCACTAGATGAGGCAGTGAAAAAGGGTTATAATAAATTTATTGTAATGCTTCATTATCCACCTACTAATGATAAGTTTGAGGAAACTGAACTTATAAGGATAGTAAAAGAATATAATGTATGCAAGGTCATATATGGTCATTTACATGGACCATCTTTGAATAGGCTATATGAAGGGAACATAGAAGGCATAGAATATATAGTTACTTCTTGTGATTATTTAAACTTCGATCCTTTAAAAATATTAGAATAGTATCAAAAGTTAATACAATGTGGATAATCAAAATTATTAAAGCTTCTAATGTGGATATGAAATTTTATGTAAAGGACTGAGTGTATGGCAATAAGAGAGTGGAAAAGATTTTTAATTCCTTATGAACAGGGTGTAGAAGAACTAAAAGTAAAGTTTAGAAGTATAAGGAGAGAATATAGACGAAAAAATGATTATTCACCTATAGAGTTTGTTACCGGAAGAGTTAAAGAAATATCTAGTATTCTTGAGAAAGCTAATAAATTCGGTATCCCTCTGGATAGAATTGAATTTGAAATGGAAGATATTGCAGGCATAAGGATAATGTGCCAGTTTGTAGATGATATTGATAAGGTGGTAAATCTAATCCGCGAAAGACGTGACATGCAGATGGTTTATGAAAAAGATTATGTTGCGAATGTAAAAGGTAGTGGGTATAGAAGCTATCATATGATTATAAAGTATCCTGTAAACCTAGCTGGGGGCCAAACTGAAATACTAGCAGAATTTCAAATTAGAACTTTGGCAATGAATTTTTGGGCTACAGTAGAGCATTCTTTAAATTATAAATATAAGCATGATATACCAGAGAACATAAGGGCAAAGCTTAAAAATGCTGCAGATGCTGCGTTTCAATTAGATGAACAGATGCTAGAAATTAAAGACGAAATTAAAGATGCACAAAAATTGTTTGAGGTAAAATCTAATTTGGTATCGGATATAATGAATAATATACTTGTGCTTTCGTCGCTTGGAAAATCAACGGATGCAGCTAGGTATAGAGAGCAATTAAATAAGCTAATAGAAGAAGGCGAAGTTTATGAAATTAGTAGCTTACTTCGCGCAACTCAAAAAACATTAGATATGTATGGAGTTTAAATTGAAAAAGGAGAGTAGAAATTAAAAATTTCTACTCTCCTTTTATAATAATTCAAATTTAAATTGTAAAAACTATATGTAGTTCTTACTAAGAAGCTACTATATTAACTAGTCGTCCTTTAATTATAATAACCTTACGCACAGTTTTACCTTCGAGGGTAGCGATTACTATTTCATCTTTAAGAGAAATTTCCTTTATGCTTTCTTCATCTAAATCTTGAGATACAGTTATTCTGGATTTAATTTTACCATTGATTTGAATAGCTAGCTCTACTTCATCTTTTATAAGAGCAAACTCATCAAATTTAGGCCAAATTTGATTAAATACAGAGTAACCCATACCTAAGGTTTCCCACTTCTCTTCTGCAAAGTGAGGAGCAAAGGGAGCTAAAATCTTAAGGTAATCCACAAGCACTTCTTTTAAAAATTTACTATTTATATGGCCTCCATTAAGATATTTTAATATAGCATTTGTAAGCTCCATAAGTCTTGCAATAGCGGTATTAAATTGAAGTTTTTCTGTATCTTCGGTAACTCCTTTAATTGCAAAATGTCTCCAGTAGTTTAATTCTTTTTCTTCTATTCCTAGAGAGTCTTTGCTATTAAGATCTTTTGACATAACGCAGATTCCAGTGTCGATTGCTCTTTCAATTCTATCAACAAATTTTCCGATAGCTTTTATACCGTCATCACTCCAAGCTCCACCATCAATATAACCAAAACCAAACATTAGGTACATTCTAAATACATCTGCGCCAAACTCTTTTATGTACTTGTCTGGAGAAATAGTATTTCCTTTTGATTTACTCATTTTTACTCCGTCTGGTCCTAAAATTAAACCTTGGTGAGTAAGAGATAAGAATGGTTCATCAAAATCTAAATATCCCATATCACGAAGAGCCTTGGTTATAAATCTCGAATAAAGCAGGTGACCACATGCATGTTCAGGTCCGCCTACATATTTGTCTACAGGAAGCATTTTGTTTACTAAGTCTTTATCAAAAGCTTTTTCACTGTTTTTGTTATCTACATACCTAAATTGGTAGAAAGAAGAACAAACGAATGTATCCAAAGTATCAGCTTCTCTATGAGCTGCGCCGCCACAAACTGGGCAAGGGACATTCATAAAATCTTCACATTTAGCGAGTGGTGATTCTCCGTCTGGTGCAAATTCTACGTTGTATGGTAGTTCTACAGGAAGTTGATCCTCAGGTACAGGAACAGTCCCACATTTTTCGCAGTGAATTATTGGAATAGGAGCTCCCCAATATCTTTGTCTTGAAATTAACCAATCACGAAGTCTAAAGTTTACTTTTTCACAGCCAAGACTCATGCTTTCTAATTTTTTTACGATTGCTTTTTTTCCATCGTTTGTGGATAAACCATCAAATTCTTGACTGTTTACCATTTTTCCATGTTCGGTATAAGGAAGGTTTTCGCCCTCTCCATTTACACTTTTAAAACCAATAATTACTCTTTCAATAGGTAATTTGTATTTAGTAGCAAATGCGAAGTCTCTATCATCATGAGCAGGAACAGCCATTACTGCACCAGTTCCATAAGTGTTTAGAACATAGTCAGCTACCCAAATTGGAACCTTGCGTCCATTAATAGGGTTAATAGCATAAGAACCAGTAAATATACCTGTTTTATCTCTTGTAATAGATTGTCTTTCTATATCTGTTTGTTTTCTAGCATCATATTTATAAGCTTCAACAGCATCTTTATATTCACTTTTAGTGAGTGAATCTACAAGTTCATTTTCAGGGGCTATGACTACATATGAAACACCGAATAGTGTATCTACTCTTGTAGTGAATACACTAAAGTCTACATCAGAATCAACTACTTTAAAAGTAACATCAGCACCAGTAGATTTGCCTATCCAATGTTTTTGCATGGATTTGGTTTTTTCAGGCCAATCCAAGGTATCAAGCTTTTCTAGTAGTTCATCAGCATAGTCAGTTATTTTTAAGAACCATTGTGTTAAATTCTTTTTAGTAACCTCAGTGCTACATCTTTCACAAAAACCATCTACTACTTGCTCATTTGCAAGTACTGTATTACAGCTAGGGCACCAATTTACAGGTGCTTTTTTCCTGTAAGCAAGGCCTTTTTCAAATAGTTTTAAGAATAACCATTGAGTCCATTTATAATAATCAGGGCGACATGTAACAACTTCATGATCCCAATTAAACATTGCTCCCATAGCTTTTAATTGCTTTTCCATATTAATAATGTTTTGCTTCGTAGAATCCTTTGGATGAACTCCTGTTTTTATTGCGTAGTTTTCAGCAGGTAGCCCAAAAGCATCAAAGCCCATTGGTTGAAATACATTGTATCCTTGCATTTTCTTCATTCTAGCCCAAGAATCTACAGGGCCATAGTTGAACCAATGCCCCGCATGTAATTGGCTTCCAGACGGATAAGAGAACATTTCAAGTACATATAGCTTCTTATCAATTTTATTTTCATCAAATTTATAAAGGTTAGTTTCTTCCCATTTTTGTTGCCATTTTTCATCGATGGTTGTATTATATTTTTCCATTAATATTCCTCCTTATTATGCTCTAT
>DAVZGU010000178.1:0-4958 GCA_052274215.1 Clostridium sp.
CAATTTCACTGTTTTGTTGTAATATTGCACAAATTTACTTTATTGGTAATATTATTTTTTTTTATTATAGGCTATGGTAATACTAGAAAGCAAATCAACAAAAAAATCAAGAAAGGCGTGGTGTAACATGGGGAACTATCAACGAATCAATTCACTTAAAAAGGACGGTATTGAAAACAAAAAAGCATATTTAATCGGTGGAGGTATTGCCTCTCTTGCAGCAGCAGCTTATCTGATCCGCGATGGACATATGGATGGTAAAAACATTACTATTATGGAGGAAACTCACGTTTTGGGTGGTGGTATGGACGGTGCAGGAGATGCCGAACATGGATATATTATCCGTGGTGGTAGAGAACTTGTGGAACATCATGAATGCTCCTGGGATCTGTATGGCTTTATCCCTTCATTGAATAATCCAAGCAGAACCGTTTTAGATGAATTTCGTGAACTTAATGTTGCAGAACCTAATGAATCTCACTGTCGCTTGATTCATAACTGTGGAGAAAAAGCAGATTTTTCAACTTTAGGCTTATCCGACATTCATATTAAAGAGATTACAAAACTTATTCTTGCCACTGAGGAACAACTTGGCGTAACGACAATTGAACAATTTTTTGATCCCTCCTATTTTGAAACAAACATGTGGTATTTCTGGCGGTCCATGTTTGCTTTTGAAAACTGGCACAGTGTTGTGGAGATGAAACGCTATATGCAGCGCTTCATGCATCTCATACCTGGTATGAACCAGCTTAAAGGAATTATGCATACCCAGTATAACCAGTACGATTCTATGATTCTTCCACTTATTACCTGGCTTAATGATAAAAATGTAAACTTCGACCTCCACACACAGGTAACCGACTTGGATATCAGCACTGTTGGTGAGCAAAAGACCGTAATCTGTATTCATCTACTTCGTAATGGCCATTCGGAAAAAATTGCAGTATCTTCAAGCGACCTTGTTTTCGTTACCAACGGTTCAATGACAGAAAATTCCACTTTGGGCAGTATGTATGCACCTGCTGTTCTAAATAGAGATAAGGTAAACTGCGGTTGCTGGAATCTGTGGAAGAACATTGCAAAGAAAGATCCTTCATTTGGTCATCCAGAGGTATTCTGTAATGACATTGACAAAACAAAATGGGAATCCTTTACCATGACCTTTAAGGGACCGTTTATGGGCAATTTTCTGAAAAAATTGACTGACAGAGATCCTGGCGTAGGTGGTGTTGTTACCATAAAGGATTCTAACTGGTTGATGAGCTGGACCTGCTCTAAGCAGCCTCACTTTATTAACCAACCTGATGATGTATTGGTTTTGTGGGCATATGGCTTATTTCCAGACAATGTCGGTGATTACATCAAGAAAAAAATGTGTGATTGCACCGGCGAAGAACTTGTCTCAGAATTATTATATCACATGGGGCTTAAGGATAAAATTGACGATATTCTAAAAACTGTAAATGTTATTCCTTGTATGATGCCTTATGTCACCAGTCAATTTATGCCACGTGTTAAGGGCGATCGTCCTGATGTTATCCCTGAAGGCAGTACAAACCTTGCATTTCTTGGACAGTTTGCTGAAGTTGCCGACGACTGTGTATTCACTATAGAATATTCCGTCCGTACGGCTATGATGGCTGTTTATGCATTGCTAGAGCTTGAAAAACAAGTAGTTCCGATTTATGCCTCAAAATATGATATACGTGTGCTATTGAGCGCTGCTAAAACACTATACAGCGGACGACCTATTCCGGGAGAAAAAATCATCCAAAAGCTGCTCAAAGATACTACACTCGAAAATTTACTATAACAAATAAAAAAATATTGAGTTCTCAATATATATACAAGAGAACTCAATATTTTTACTTAAACTTTGCTAATATTTCTTCCATTTCTTTAAATTCCTTATTTATAGACTCTTCTGGTTTTTCAGTTATAACGCTAACAACTATAACAGCTATGAGCGATAATATAAATCCTGGAACCATTTCATACATATAAGTAGATAACCCAGAAACAATCCATAGAATAACTGTTAGACCTCCCACAACCATACCTGATAGAGCACCCCATTTAGTCATTCTCTTCCAATAAAGACTTAGTAAAAGAACAGGTCCAAAGGATGAACCAAAACCAGCCCACGCTTGCCCAACTATATCAAGAATAGTTTTGTTTGGTAAATATGCAAAGAATGTGGCAATAGCTGAAACTATAAGTATAGATATTTTCCCTATCTTCATTTGCTGCTTGTCTGATGCCTCTTTGTTTAAGAATGTTAAATAAAAGTCCCTTGTTATCGAACTTGAACAAACTAATAGTTGAGAAGAAATAGTACTCATAATAGCTGATAGCACTGCTGCTAATATAATGCCAGTAATAAATGGATGGAATAAAATATCTCCAAGACGAAGGAAAACTGTTTCTGGATCCTTAAGCGGCATGTTATTTTGTGTAAAGTATACAAGTCCTATAAGTCCACTTGCTACAGCACCTAAAAGACCTATGGTCATCCATGTAATCCCTATTCTTCTTGCTGACTTTAATTCCCCTGCAGATTTAATTGCCATAAAGCGGACAATAATATGTGGTTGTCCGAAGTAACCAAGTCCCCATGCCAAAAGTCCAATAATAGTTGCAACACTTGTTCCTCTAAACATATCAAATAAAGCTGGGTCAATAGTTTTTATTTTATTAACAAATGTACCAGCATCTACTCCTATATTCATGTATGCTACGACTGGCACTACAACTAGTACAACAAACATCAAGGATCCTTGGAAAAAATCTGTAAGACTTACTGCTAAAAACCCTCCAAAATATGTATATAGTACAACTACAGACAATGTAACAACTACACCCGCTGTATATGTAGAGTTAAATATACTTTCAAATAATTTCCCCCCTGCTACAATTCCAGATGAAACATATAGCACAAAGAACACAAGTATTATTATCCCAGATACAAGTCTAAGCATATTAGACTTATCTTTAAAGCGATTTTCTAAATAATCTGGAACAGTTAATGAATCATTTGAAACCTCTGTATAAATTCTAAATCTTGGGGCAAGTAGAAGGTAATTAAAGTAGGCTCCTATTATTAACCCGATTCCAAGCCAAATGCTAGATATTCCTTTTGCATAAACTGCACCAGGAAGCCCCATTAGCATCCAGCCACTCATATCACTTGCACCAGCAGATAGTGCTGTTACCATAGGCCCAAGCCCTCTTCCCCCTATCATGTAGTCTGAAATATCATTTGTTTTCCTGTAAGAATAGTAGCCTATTGAAAGTAAAATAAGCATATATACCCCAATAGCCGCAACTGATTCTATTTCCATATTAATTCTCCTTTCAATGCTATAATGTCATTAGTCATTTTCATAAAGTTTGTAGTATAGCATTTTACAAGACAATTGAAAACAAGAGTTTTTAGCAGATAATATTTGAGCGTACAAAATAATATTATAGCACATATGGTTATTATCTCATTACCATTTTAATATTGTTTCGTAATTTATATAATGAATTTTACATTTTTTTTAGCACCTTCATTGACATAGGTACCAATTTACTTTATAGTAGTTAACTATATATAGTTGAAATTGATGTAAAGGAGTAGAAAGCATGTGATTAAATTTTTGTTAGATCTAGGTTTAAAATTTGAAACCGTAGGTGTTTTGATAAAAATCATTATAACTTTAATGTTAATAATGATATTTCATTTAGTAAAGAAAAGTATATGTTCTTTTATTAATAAATCTAATCTTGATTCAAGTAATATAATAAAATATAAAAAAACATCTTCACTATCAATGAATATCTTAACTGCTGTAGTAATTATACCAATATGGATGTATGAGTCTAAGGATATACTTACATTTTTAGGATTTTTCTCAGCTGGACTAGCCTTTGCCTTTCGTGATCTTGTAGCAAGTTTTTTAGGTTGGCTTATAATTAATACTCATAAGCCCTTTAAACTTGGGGATAGAATAAAGCTTGGGGAAAGTCTTGGTGATGTAATAGCCATAGACTGGTTTTATACTACTATAATTGAGGTTATAGAAAATGACAACAAAATCTATGGACAAAGCACTGGAAGGATCACCCATATACCAAATATAAAAATTCTCACTGAAGATCTTATAAATGAATCAAGCTCATTCCCTTTTACTTGGAATGAGCTTGAAATAAGCCTTACACTTAATAGTAATTGGAAAAAAGCTAAAAGCTTATTACTATCTATTGCTAATGATAAAGTAGGAGATATTGAGCGAGAAGCAAAAGATTCACTAACTATAGCCTCAAAAACTCTTCCTATTTATTACCAGAATCTTTCTCATACAGTATATACTTCTATGAAACCCGGAAAAGTTTGTTTAAACTTAAGGCTTATTTGCAAGGCGAGAAATTATAGGAACTTACAACATGCCCTAGTAGAAGATATTTTAGATGAATTTTCTAAACATGAGGATATTGAATTATTATAATTAAGCGGGTGAGCTTTAGTGTGAAGGCACCTTTTATATTAAACATAGTTTAATATAAAAGGTGCCTTTGCTTGATAAAAATAATTTTCATTCTATACTTATAGATTATTTACCAACTAATCCTCCACCATTACCTGATGCTGGGCTTTGTGGTCCGTAAATTGGTGGTCTCTTAGCATTCTTTTGCCTTGAAGATTTTGCTTTTTTTTCTTCAATAATTTTTTTCATCATTTCCATGTTTTTGTTTATATCATTTTTCATATTTTTTACCTTCTTTTTTTTATTTTTCACATCTTTTGTATTTTTAAAAAACTAACTTCTACCTTATAATTTAATATTAGCAATGAATATTTCCAAGGTATGATTTGTTATTTTATTAATCTATTATACCCTAAAAATAGTCCTTTGAGTGGCACCTATTAACTAATATATCTTTAAAATAGCTACGATTATCGATTATCTAAA
>DAVZGU010000179.1:0-4928 GCA_052274215.1 Clostridium sp.
AATGAAAATAGTAATACTGGCGTGAACATAGCTCCACCAAAACGCTGGATTTTCTGCATCATAATTTCCCCCCCCCTTATGTTTATTTCGTCATAATTGGAATCTCATACGTTTTTTTTAATGTTTATTGCTTTGATATTTTTAGCTTAACATCTTAAGTTTACGTTTACAATAGAGTTGAATCATATAGGTATTTTTCACGTTTGTTGTTACTTATTATAATTTGTGTGAATTTTCACAATCCTATGGAACCATGTACCGAAGCCTGGGTGGACCCCGCCGAAATGTCATTAACCAACTTAAATTTAGCTGTTTTTCCATACATTTCCTAACTTTAAAGACCAGCATTTGCTGGTCTTTATCTTAATTTTATATATTATTCGCTATTTTGTTTTTCCAAGCTGTCACATATTCCTCAAGTATTTTATGAAGCACTTTTCCGATCTTGGAATAGTGCTCATCCTCAATGTTTGCCAAAGATATTCTAATTGACCATTCTGGACCATGAAACCCCCCACCACTTAATAACACTATAGATGATTCTTGTGCTAAACGTAAAAGAATATCTACTGGTTTATAATTTTCCTTTAAATACTTGGCAAATTCGTCACCATAATAGCGACATGCCCACTCCAGTAAATCAAATTGTGTATAATACGCAGCATCGTACGGATTTTTTTGTAAATCCAACTCCAAACCTTCAAACAAAAGTCTTTGGCGACCACGGCAAATATCTTTTGTAAGTTGCTTATATCTATTTTCTTTATCAAGAAGTGCAAATACCGAAAAAAAAGCTATTTGTATTTGCGCAGGTGTTGATAACCCCGCCGTATGGTTTAGTGCGACCTGCCTACTATCTGCTACAATTCTATCGATGAAGAGAATTTCTTCAGGGTTAGCAGATAATGTGGAATAACGATTCCTTGCTGTTTCTTTTTTATCTTCAGGTAATTCTCTTAATAATTTATCAAATACATTTTCTTCATAAAGGGCGATAGTACCTAGTCGCCATCCCGTTACACCAAAATACTTAGAGAAGGAATACACTCCAATTGAGTTATAGGGTAAATCGGCTACTAATGAACGGAAATTATCAACAAAAGTACCATAAACGTCATCCGAAATAATCATTAAGTTTGGATTTTCTTTTTTAACTATACTTTTTATGAGTCTAATTGTTTCAGGTTTCATTGCTACAGATGGCGGATTACTAGGATTTACAATAAACAAGGCTTTTATAGATGGATCTCTAAGTTTTTCAATTTGGGAATCAGGATATTGCCACGTATGCGTACCCTCGCAGGTCATTTCCTCTGCTAAAAGCTCTACAACATCAAAATTATAGCGAGGCAAACGTGGAATTTCAAGGTAAGGTGTAAAGATTGGTACCATAAGTGCAACTTTATCTCCAATCGATAGTATGTTATTAGCAATCAAAGTATCAAATATATAGCACATTCCTGCAGTAGCACCTTCTACAGCAAATAACTTGAATTTCCCAGCTGGTGGGGCGTTATAGCACAATTCTTGAATGAGGTAATCGTGAACAACTTTTTCAACATGTGTGAGCATTCTATCCGGTTGTGGGTAGTTATCACCAATAATACCATCTGCCAGTTCAAATACCCAATCATCTGCATTAAAGCCTTTAGATGTTATTCCATAATCGATAATGCCTTTAAGAAGCCGTGCTCCTGGATAAGTAGAATTTTCCTTAATAAAATACTCGAAACGTTCTGCAATTCCTGATTTTTGTGGCAATCCAGCAAGATCGTTATTATTCCATACTCTACGCGTTTCTAGCACAGAAAAAAGGCCAAAGGTAAAAAAGGCTTCACGAGGAGTGGCGGCTGTCCAGTTGGGATTACCCCTGCCTGCGTCTAATAATGAACGAGCCCCTTTTGCTTTTGATTCTTCTGCAAGACTAATCAATTTATTTTTAAGTTCAAATGGACTTACCTTACCATAGATATGCTCTATTTCTTTACGTTTAACATCAAGTGTATCCATATTTTGCCTCCCAATGTAGAATTACCTCTTTTCACGTTACCCTACTTTAATAAATACTATCATCTGCATTATCCTCTATATGTATACCCTGACCATAATAATATTGTGCGAGAGTTGAGGTAATTTACATTTAAGAGTATTGACATATCAATACTTATAATATAATCTAAGAGTATGGAATGAACGTTCATTTCTGAGGAGGAAATTTTAATTTAATGGATAAAAAAACGTTAATTTTACAGAGCACTCTGAAGCTTATAACTGAAAATGGTTTTCATGGTGCACCCGTATCAATGATAGCTAAAGAGTCAAGAGTTGCAGCTGGAACAATCTACAGATGTTTCAAAAACAAAGAAGATATTATTAATGAATTATATACTTACGTAAAAACAGACTTTAATAACGCTATCCTAAAAGGAATGTACGATGGTATTAGCGCACGGGATGAATATTATTTAAAATGGAGAAACATGGTCGACTATCATATTCACAATACATTAGAAGCAAAGTTTATGGAACAATATGCTACCTCTCCCTATATAGATCAAGATGTAGTTAAAAGTAATTTAGAGAAATACTCGCACTTAAAGGATCTTTATAAAAGAGCTATTAAATCTAGTATCCTAAGAGAAATTTCATACGAGGCTGTTACAATATTAATGCTTGGGACTGTATCTCAATTATGTAGAATCTACAATTCAAAAATGCTTACTATAAATGAAAAAATTATAAATGAAGTTTTCGAAGGATTTTGGAACGGAATAAAACAGTAGTTAATTTAAATTTCAATGATATAAATTTAAAAATAAAGGAGAATACACAATGTTAAATTTTAATTATTCAATACAGACAAAAATATTTTTTGGAAAAGGTAAAATAGATGTGCTTGCCGAAAACATAAAAAATTACGGTTCTAATGTTCTGCTTGTTTACGGTGGTGGTAGCATAAAGAAAAGTGGACTATATGATAAGATAACAGATATTTTCAACAAAAATAAAATAAACTTCTGGGAATTATCAGGTGTAGAACCTAACCCAAGAATATCAAGCGTAAGAAAGGGAATTGAACTCTGCCACGAGAATAAAGTAGACATCATACTTGCTGTCGGCGGTGGAAGTGTAATTGACTGTTCTAAAGTTATTGGGGCGGGTTACTACTATAAGGGTGATGCATGGGATATTGTACTTGATTCAAGTAAAATTAATAATGTCCTCCCAATTGCAACTATATTAACATTAGCAGCGACTGGTTCAGAAATGGATGCAGGCGCAGTAATTACGAATCTCGCAACAAGCGAAAAATTATCAACTTCTAATGCAGGCATGGCGCCAAAATTTTCAATTCTAGACCCTACTAATACATTCTCAGTTCCTAAAAATCAAACAGCAGCTGGTACAGCGGATATAATGAGCCATATTTTCGAGGTATACTTTAGTAATACAAATGAAGCTTATATGCAAAATAGAATGGCAGAAGCGCTTCTTAAAACTTGCATAAATTATGGTGAAAAAGCTATGGCTGATCCTACGAATTATGAAGCTAGATCAAATTTAATGTGGACCTCAAGCCTTGCCATAAATGGTCTTTTAAGTTATGGAAAAGTAACAGAGTGGAGTGTTCATGCAATGGAGCATGAGTTAAGTGCATTTTATGATATTACTCATGGAGTTGGTCTTGCAATTTTAACACCACACTGGATGGAATACGCGTTAAATGCTAATACAATAAACAAATTTGTTGAGTACGGAGTTAACGTTTGGGGACTTAACCCTGATGGTGACAAATACGAAATAGCGCATAATGCTATTAAAAGAACAAGAGAATATTTCTTAAAATTAGGAATACCTTCCTCTTTGAGCGAAATAGGAATTGGTGAAGAAAAATTAGAAGAAATGGCAAAACAATCTACCGTACGAGGATCCCTTGGAAATTTCAAGCCACTTGCTGCACAAGATGTACTAAATATATTTAAATCTTCTCTATAATAAGGAGTGTTATAAAGGGAGTTAATTGAGGCAATGAAATCTAGAAGAAGTATAAGAAAATTCAAAACTGATCCTATTCCAGATCAGTATATAACCGAACTCATTGAAGCAGGACGACTTGCACCATCAGGGAGCAACCTGCAGGCTACTCGTTATGTAATAATTAAAAGTCTAGAAGCTAGAACTAAGCTTGCTGAATGTACTCCATTACCTTTTGTAACAAGGGCACCATTAATTATAGCGTGCTTAATAGACAAGCAAGTTTTAAATACAGCAAATGCTCGAACGAAGGAATTAATTGAGTCAAATGCTTTTGTAGATACACCACTTGCTAATATGAGTACAGATTCAGACGCTTTAAAAAAAAGAAGAAAAGAAATGGATGAAGAAAGCCTAAAATCATATTTGTGTTTAAATGCAACAATAGCACTAGAACACATAGCCTTAAGGGCAGTAGATTTAGGTCTTGGAAGTTGTTGGATAATGATGTTTAATAGTAAAAAAGCAAAGGAAATTCTTGAACTTGATGAAAGATATGATGTGGTAGCATTATTACCTATAGGTTACCCTGATCAAAATCCATCACAAAGACCAAGATTGCAATTAAATGAATTAGTAATTCAAACAATTTAATTCATATATTAAACAATAGAAATAATTCATTTGCTAAAGCGCCGCATATCATCTGTTACGCCTACCGCAAGTGAACATTCAAAATTTATATGGTTACATATAGATAATTTACTTTCTACAGATTCTATCAGAAAAGGTATAGCAAAAATTTTGCTATACCTTTTCTTGTTAATTCTATATATAAACCTACTGATGCTTCTAAAGAAAAAATCAACAAATAAAAACCGCTAAGTATAACTTAGCGGTTTTTTTCTTACCTGGCGACAACCTACTCTTCCACAAGGTCACCCCTGCAGTAC
>DAVZGU010000180.1:0-4918 GCA_052274215.1 Clostridium sp.
ACTTAACAAACTCAGTATATCACACGTGATAAAAATATAACAAGATGAAATATGGGTATTATGTAGTAATTAGTAATTACAAAATGAACAAAATTAATAACTCCTAATTTAATCTTTTATGTTATCTATAAATGCCTTTATTCAAGTTTATTTTCTGACATTTAATATTTTAAAATTGGTAATTTATAGAATTTAAGCTCAGGATATGTCAATATTTTTGTATTGCTTTTTAGTGTGAATAATGTATAATAAATATTATTATATTTTCATTGTGGAAATGTTCTGAATTCTTCTTGACCTTAGAGCATCGTAATGGATTTTAATAAAGCCTATAAAATTAGAGGGGGAATTGTTAATGAGTTCAAAAACAAAAAAACCCAGAGAGGCAAAATTATGGGAGGCGCTGATACCAGTTGTTGGTACAATAGCACTTCTAATGTATTCTGTTTTACCTGTTTTTAAGGTTCACCAGTCAGTTCATATTCCATTAGTTTTCGGAACACTTTTAGCTTCAATAGTTGCTATTACAAGACTTGGATATTCTTGGCAGGATATTGAGGAAGGAATCATAAGTAGTATTTCTGGCACTATGCAGGCAATAATCATTCTAGCAATTATAGGTATGATTATAGGTACATGGATTCTTGGTGGTATTGTGCCTACACTTATTTATTACGGATTAAAAATATTATCACCATCAATATTTCTAGTTGCCACATGCTTACTTTGCTGTGTTGTATCACTCGCTACAGGCAGTTCATGGACGACAGCAGGCACTGTAGGTATCGCCCTAATGGGTGTTGCCGCTGGACTTGGAATACCAGCACCAATGGCAGCAGGTGCAATAATTTCTGGTGCATACTTCGGTGATAAAATGTCACCTTTATCAGATACAACAAACCTAGCACCAGCTATGGCTGGTTCAAATTTATTTGACCATATTAGACATATGGTATATACAACAGGAGTAAGTTTAGTAATTGCTTTAATTGGCTACGCAATACTTGGATTTAGATTTGCGGGAACAAAGCTTGATGCATCAAAAATAAATGCACTAACGGATTTAATGAGCAAGCACTTTACAATAACACCAATTTTACTAATAGTTCCACTTATAGTTATAATTATGGTTGCTAAAAAAGTACCTGCTATTCCAGGTTTATTTATAGGTGTTTTACTTGGTGGCGTTGCAGCAGTTCTTACTCAAGGTGCTAGCATCGCTAGTGTAATGGATTCAATGCAGAATGGTGTTGTATCTAAAACTGGCAATGTGGTTTTAGATACACTTCTTACTAGAGGTGGATATCAAAGCATGATGTTTACAATATCTCTAATACTTGCAGCACTTTCTTTTGGTGGTACACTAGAAAAAACTGGAATGCTTGAGTCGCTTGCAAAACGGGTACTAAAATATGCAAATAGTACTGGTTCTCTTGTAACCGCAACTATATTCACATCGATATTTGCAAACATAGTTGCTGGAGACCAATATCTTTCAATCGTACTTCCTGGCAAAATGTATAAAGACGAGTTCCGTAAAAGAGGGCTAGCCCCAAGAAACCTTTCAAGATGCCTTGAGGATGCTGGTACATTAACTTCTCCACTTGTTCCATGGAATACTTGTGGAGCAACTATGTCAACTTATTTAGGGGTCGCAACAGTGGCGTATCTTCCTTACTGCTTCTTAAACCTTGTAAATCCATTCGTATCTATTTTCTTTGGATTTACAGGAATTACAATGATGAAGCTTGAGGATGATCCATCTGCTCCAGAATATAAGGGGAAAGTTCAGGCTAACATGTAATAAATACAATATTAAAAAAATCCTTGTTGAAATATCAACAAGGATTTTTTTATAGGATTTTCTTATGTCTTTCATTTACCGTAGCAAGTATTTTATCCTTTAATACATCTCCGCTTAAAACAAAAGAAATTAGAACCTTAGAAGCCATATTGAAATTAATATTAAGATCCGTATTTCCCTCATCGGCAGATATGATTTTCACGATTTGATCAAAAGACTTATTTGATCTTATTCCCCTTACCTTATCACCTTTGCGGTGCTTTTTTCTTATGAACACATATAATAATGTAGTATCATCGTCAATCCCATGTTCTGCGCAAAAGGCGATATCATCAAATTTTATAGTTCTAATATTAAAGGGCTTGTGTATTCTGATTTTTTGGTCATCAACAATTATAGAAAGTATAAGTCCCTTGTAAAGCTGCCAAGCAAAAGAAATAAAGCTTATTAGCAAAATTGTTTTTAATATAAAATTTTGAATAAATATTAAACTTACAAAGGCTAATAAAATTGATATACTAAAAGTAACACCTAGTTTTTTTAGGGAATTTGGTTTACCACTAAACTTTTCCATAGGGCCTCCTTTATTTAAATGATATTTCTATATCAACATATTTTTACATTATCCCAAAGCTACATCCAATATCATCATGATCACAAACCCCACCATAGCACCTATAGTTGAAATGTCTGTTTTTGAATCCTGTTGTGATTCAGGTATTAGTTCTTCAACAACTACAAAAATCATAGCTCCTGCTGCAAAAGATAGTGCATATGGAAGAATAGGTTTCATAGTTATTACTGCAACTGCACCTATCACTCCTGCTATAGGCTCCACTATTCCTGACGCTTGGCCGTATATAAAGCTTTTAAATCGAGAGAAACCCTCTCGTCTTAATGGAATAGAAACCGCAGCCCCTTCTGGAAAGTTTTGAATACCAATACCTATTGCCAGTGCAACAGCTCCTGCTAATGAAGCTGAAGGAATATTAGCTGCTACTGCTCCAAATGCAACCCCAACCGCAAGTCCCTCTGGTATGTTATGTAGCGTTATTGCAAGTACCAACAAAACACTTCTTTGCCAACTAGTTTTAATCCCTTCCGCCTGTTCTATTGGTTGATTAAGATGTAGATGTGGTAAAATTTTATCCACTGCCAAAAGGAAACCTCCACCTGCGAGGAACCCTACTGCTGCAGGAATCCACGATGGTGTACTTGTTTGTTCTGCCATCTCTATAGCGGGAGCCAGCAATGACCAAAAGCTGGCAGCAATCATAACTCCTGCTGCAAAACCAAGCATACCATTTAGTACCTTTCTGCTTATATTTTTAAAGAAAAATACTAATGACGCTCCTAAAGCAGTTACACCCCAAGTAAATAATGTTGCAAAAAGAGCTTGCACTACGGGATCAAAGCCTTTAAGCCAGTCTATTATCATAAAAAATCCTCCATTCTAAAATTATCTTGTATTGATATACATATTGATTAAATTCAATTTCTCTTGCAAATTCTTGCCTACTAATATATTTAATTTTTTATTACTGAAATTTAGTGTTTTTTTCAATAGTACCTTTATTTACAGAATACTATAACCTTTTATGTTTGTAAATATTAGTATTCAAAATAAAAATCTTTATTTCATAAATATCACATGTATACTGTTTTATTTTATGTCAATAATTTTAATGTACGATTGCAATTGAAAGGAGCATGTTAATGAAAAATAATGTTAAATTAATAAATGATGATACTCTGGTTAAAGAGTATATAGAAAGGGGAAAGGGGCTTTTCAATGATGGAGAAATTGAAAAAGCATTTAAAGATTTTAATAAAGCCATTTTTCTTAATAATGAATATGCGCCGGCTTATTTTGTCAAAGCTCAAGCTCATATTGAGATGTACGAAGCTTACGAAGCTGAAAAATGCATAAATAAATATTTACAGTTAGTTCCTGGTGACCCAAAAGGCTACTGGAAGTTAATTGATATAAACGATTTAACTGGTGACTTTGATAAATGTATTTACTATTGTGAAAAACTTCTTAAGGCCGATAAAAAAAACACAAACATATATTTAAAAAAAGCAGAATTTTTAGCTATTATTAACGATTTTGAAAAAGCTTTAGAATGTTTTGATGAATGCCTAAAACTAAGTCCTAATCTTTATGATGCACTATGCGGTAAAGGTAGTGCACTACTTTCTCTACATAAAGGAAAAGAGGCACTTGTAATATATAATAAAGCCATTGGAGTTGATATCACTAGAAGTGTTGCATATTTTGGGAAATCAAAAGTATGTGTGGCTATGGGAAATCGAATAATAGCCTTAAAATATGCAGCAAAAGCATATGAACTGGAACCTGAAAACGAATGGTATAAATGCCACTTTACCGTATTAAAAAATATGTACATAGGTATTAAATCATCTCCTTCGCTTTTATAATGTCTCTTAATAATAAAATGCTCCCACTTTATATGTGAGAGCACTTTACTATTTATATATTCTCATTGCTTCTTGTATTTTTCTTAAATGATTGTCATAGTCGGCTACAACAGCTTTTACTTCACCCATTAGACTAGCATCCAAATCCTTATTCTGCTCTATAAACTTTTGACCTTGCTTTATTCCCATTTTCATAGCATCTATTGCATGATGACACACTTCCAAATCAGTATTTACGGGTATAAGTTTAATTTTCTCAAAAAAATCTGCCATAGTGCCCATTACCCCAAGAGTATCGGAAGCATTACCACCTAACTTTTCTATCCTATTGGTAATTGCCTCTTCATGTCTTTTAAATGATTCTGTAATTTGAACTAGTTCATTTTTAAGCTCTTGATCTTTAGCTTTGCGGAGATAATCTTTAAAAGTAGTACCTCCCATGTGTATGCCTTTTAAAAATTTGTTCATTTCTTTTATATTATTATTTAAAGCCATAATCTCACCTCTGTTTATTGTAAGCATTAGTTAATTACATTATTCGTAATTTTATTATACATAGTTTTTTCTAAATTAACCTCCGATTACAGCAATTGGGTCGGTTTTTCGAAGTTCCTTAATAGGTGCAATCAAACTTAAAAATGATACAATTATTGGTATAAACAACGCTACCTC
>DAVZGU010000181.1:0-4915 GCA_052274215.1 Clostridium sp.
GAGGTTATACTGTAGAAGGTATGCACGGAGACATGAAACAAAGTCAAAGAATGAATACTCTTAAGAAATTCAAAGATGGTAATCTTAATTTCTTAATTGCAACAGATGTAGCTGCAAGAGGAATCGACGTTGAAAATGTTACTCATGTAATAAACTATGATTTACCACAAGATAGCGAATCATATATACATAGAATTGGTAGAACAGGTAGAGCTGGTAAAGAAGGTACAGCTTATAGTCTTATTACTCGACGCGAAGCATCCGCTATAAGACAAATTGAACGTGATACTAAAAGTGTAATCACTAAAAAAACTGTACCTACTATAACAGATATATTTGCTGCAAAATCAGAAACTATTTTAGATTCTATAAAATTAGTTCTAAAAGAAAATTTATATGAAAACTTTCTTCCACTAGGACAAAATCTTATAAAAGAATTTGGTGATGAAGATGTAGCTGCTTCCCTAATCAAAATTATTTTTGATAAAGAAGTTAACTATAACTATGCAGATGATACTACAACTACAACAACAGATAATGTTAGACTATTCTTATCTATAGGAAGAATGGATGAAGTTATGACTAAAGATATTATATCTTTCCTATGCGAGACTGCTAACATTAATAAAAATGAACTTGGCCGTATTGATATTTTAGATAAATTTTCTTTCTTAGATGTTCCTGCTAACTTAGTAGATTCTATTTTAAACAATAGTTCAGGTAAGAAATTAAATAGTAGAAAAGTAAATATTGAAGTAGCTAAATCTAGAAGATAGATTTGTTAAATCAAAAGAGCACTTATTAATAAGTGCTCTTTTTTCGCGTATTTTTATTTACTTTTAACGACATTTCAGAAAGAAAGTCTCCCACTTCTATAAATTGGAGTAAATCACCTTCTGAAGTCGTTAATATTTCAGCTCCAAAGGAGATGATTTGATTATTATATCGTCTATTTTAACATACAATATAAATGGGGTGATAATAATGAATAAATTTAAAAAACTTATTTACACATTAATCTTTATCTTGTTAATTGAGATTTCCCTAATATATGTAGTTTATAAATAAGTACACTTCTTAATTCTTATTTTTTTTACAATATAGTTGCTTTGTATATTTCTTCAAAAGCACATAATTTTTGCACAATCCCACTGCTCCTTATATGTCTCGGTGCTAAAATTGTATACATTGTTGTGCTGTATTCTGCATTTTCATCTTCTTCATCAATTGAAAAATCTATATTTTTAACTTTTATGCCCATGCTATCAAAATACTGTTCTAATTTTTCCACCATGTTTTTCTTGTTAACATATTGAATTTCTATTTTGAGAATATTAATGTTTTTAAAAAGCTTAGCTTCAAAAGTCTTAAGAAATACTAATACTATAAAAACAAATATAGTTGATAATATACTTAAAGTATAATAACCTTGACCAACTGCAAGTCCAATACATGCCACTGTCCATAAACTTGCTGCAGTAGTAAGTCCTTTTACTGATCCCTTCTCATGTATAATTGTCCCTGCCCCTAAGAATCCTACTCCCGATATAACTTGCGCCCCAAGTCTTCCAATATCTGCTTTCATGACATTTTGGAGTTCTGGATGCTGCAGTATCATATTAGTTGTTTCCTGAATTGAATATAATTGTATCATTGAGGTAATTGCAGCGCCTAGACATACTAACATATGAGTTCTAAAACCAGCTGGTCTATTCTTATATTCTCTCTCATATCCAATTAAGCCACCAACTAAAACTGCAAGCGCAAGCCTTATTGCTACTTCATATACTAACATGTATATACCTCCAACAAATAAGTTACTTTTCTTTAATTTAAATACTTTAATTCAATACCAATTGACTTTAACCATGATCTAACAAATTCTTCTATGCATTTATCTTCATATTCATACCATCCATCTGTTGCATTTGGTTTATCCATTAGAATATGTTTAAAACTTTTTATAGGTTCTTCACTAATTAGTGCCTTTTTTAATTCTACTTTTAAATCTGAATTACTACTTATATTATTAACATATTTTTCCATTGAACTTATGTAAAAGTCTTCATCTATTAGAGGAGTGCTCAAATATCTATTAACATCATCTTCGCTAATAAGTATAGCAGTGCTGACAAATTCTTTTAACCACTTATCAAATGTATCTTCTTTTAAAGTCCCATTTTCTAATGCTACACTTACTTCTGTAGGAATATATATAACCTCGCCAGTAATTGTGTCTAGAAAGCTTTTCCCTAAATTATCATCAACATGCGAAATTGTTTCTATAAGTGCTTCCATATTAATTTCTACTAAATTCAAAATTTCATCTCCTCCAGTTACTACAACAATTTATAATATTTATAGTAAAAACCCAATAAACCTTACCGATTTATTGGGTTATTGGTCTACTATTTATTCCTCAAAAGTTGAATCATATTCTTCTAAAACTCTTTCGAATTCTTCTTCATCTTCTACTGCAATATATTGCTCTTTATCATCTACCATTTCTATTTTATAGACAAAAGCATCATCTTCTTCTCCTATAGGAGCTAATAAAGCATATTTATTTTCATCTAATTCAATGATTTCGATTAATTCAAAATCAACCTTTTCTCCATCTTCATCTAGCATTGTTATAATTTTATTTTCTTCCATGTCTATTCTCCTTTCAACCTTAATAACCACATTATACCGTTAATCTAGCTACACTGTCTATATAAAAATATAGATTTAACAACATTTCAGAAGGAAATTATCCTACATTATACCTTAATCATATGAAACATCAGTTTATTTACTATATCCGGAAATTCCTCTTATAGAAACTTCTCCTGAAACAATATGTTCTACTACCCCTTTGCAATTTTCAATAACCAATTCTCCTTGATCACTTATATCTATTGCTTTAGCTGTTGTTACTTTTCCTCTATTAATTAATTGAATTTCTTTACCTATAAGCATGGAATTTTCCCTACAAATCTCTATAGTTTCTTTTATATTTCCATTTTGGACAAAATCACTATATAGCTCCTCAAAAATATTTAATATATTGGCAAGCAAAAGCTTCCTCTCCATATATTTACCACTAGCAAGCTTTATAGACGTAGCCACACCTTCTAGATCAATTGGTATATCTTCTTTTTCCAAATTTACATTTATACCAATTCCCATAACCAGATAATTAATATGATCTACTTCCCCACTCATTTCTGTTAATATACCACATACTTTTTTACCATTAAGTACTATATCATTAGGCCACTTAATACTAGTTTTAATTCCCATTTTCATAATAGCTTTTTGAACAGCTGCTGCTCCAAGCAGGGTTATTTGTGATATATTTTCTGTGTTAATATTTGGTCTAAGTATTATAGACATCCATATGCCCTTATGTTTTGGAGATACCCAATTTCGTCCAAGCCTTCCACGTCCTAATGTTTGTTCTTCACTTATTATAACTGTGCCGTGATCTTCCTTCATCTCAGCAAGCTCTTTAGCTTTAGAGTTGGTTGACCCTATAGAATCGTAGTGAATAATATTTTTACCTATGTATTTTGTACTTAAAAAGTTTTTAATTTCCTCAAAGGTAAGTATATCCGGTGAGGATATTATTCTATAACCCTTTCTTGAAATTGCTTCGATTTCGTAGCCATCCTCTTTAATTATATTTATATGTTTCCAAATAGCTGCACGGCTAACTCCTAAATCCTCACTGATTTTTTGACCAGACACAAAATTATTTCCGCTACCCTTAAGTAGCTTAATAATTTTTTCCTTCATAACATCCACACCCTTTTTGGTTTTACCAAATTCTTAGGAAAGCCGACTTATAGTCTTCTGTATTCCTCTTGCTTATAGCTACATTGACCTTTCAGTACAAGGTCAATGTCTCCTACTAACTGATTCTTATCTTGTGGCAATGTTCCAGAAAGTGCCATGTAATTTGAAGCATGATTACTTCTGAAAATACAGTTAGTAACTTCTACATTTTTAAGGAATTCTCTCATCTCATACATTATTTGTTCTGGCGTTAATATATGAAAAGTCCCATTCTGTACATCCTCATATATAGAGGTTCCCCTCTCTAACATTAAAGTTAAAAATCCTACATAATCTGGGTTTATAGCACTTATAAGTTTAGCCGATTCTATTGCATGTTCACTTATTTTTTCTGTGCCACCTATTCCCGAGATCAAGGTAGTGGATAATTTTATTCCACTTTCTTTAACCTTACGGCCTGCAATAACCATTTTCTCAGCAGTGACGCCCTTATTTATACTTTTTAATATTTCATTACTTCCAGATTCAACGCCTAGATACACAATTCCAACGCCAAGATCCTTAAGCTGCCTAAGTTCCTCTAAAGATTTTCTTAAAATATCATTCGGAGTAGCATAAATCCCCACTCTTTCACACTCAGGAAATAATTCCTTTATTTTCAGTAAAATCGATTTCAATTTATTAGTTTCAATGACTAAAGCGTCTCCATCTGCTAAAAATATCTTTTTAACTACCCCATAGGTTGATTTAGCATGCTGTAAATCTGCCATAATATCTAATAAATCCCGTATTCTAAACTTCTTATCTTTGTACATATTGCAAAAGCTACACGCATTATGTGAACATCCGATTGTAACTTGCAGTATAAGACTCTGCGCCTCACTCGGTGGTCTGTATACTGTTCCTTCATATCTCACTGTAATCATCTCCAACCTTCTCAAACTCCTACAACCGTTGGCCGTGGGTTCTTTTGCGCTACATCGTATCTTTCATTGAACACACATTAAGTATACCATATGTTTTATGCTTCTATAGGAGTTTCTTAATAGCATTTTAGAATTACTTAGCGATGTGAATGCCGTTGTAACAATATATACTTTGCTTTATAAAGATTGTTTCGAAGATGCTAAATACT
>DAVZGU010000182.1:0-4911 GCA_052274215.1 Clostridium sp.
TTAATTTATCTGATGGTATAAACCCTAATTTAAGTGTCTCACAACTTATTAAAAATTCAAAAATAATTAAAGGAAATAAAAATGTAGCCATAATCCTAATGCACTGCAATTTTAATAATAAAAACACTGTAAAAGCTCTGCCTGAAATCATAAAATACTATCTGGATTCAGGTTATGAATTTAAAGTTATTACTGAAGATACCCCTGAATATTATTATAAATTTAGAGATTAAATCACCTTCTGCAATGTCATTAAAAAAACCTCACTATAAAGTGAGGTTTTTACTATAATTGCGTTATAAAATTTTTTTCATTATAATTGCTTAACTATTGTTTTTTAAATTTTAATTTACTTACCATCAAATAAGATAATGTAACCATTAAAACCATAGTAGACCCTAAATTTGAAGCTTTGTTAAACATGAGTAAAGCATAAAGTGCTAAAAATGTGCCTGTAACAGTAATAGGAATTCCCGAAAAAACTCCATCAAAATCCGTAATATTATATTTTGCTAACCTATATGCACCTGCTACTGGGAAAATCAAAACCATTAAATACCCAATTGACCCAAGCCCTGCGAAATTATAAATATTAAATATTAATATCGAAGGTGCTAAACCAAAAGATATTAAATCACATAATGAATCTAGTTCTTTACCTAAATCGTTATCCACATTTAAAAACCTAGCTATTTTACCATCATATCTATCAAATATTCCTGCTAAAAGAATAAATATCGCTGCTAATTTATAATTTCCGTCAAAACTCATAAGTATAGACAAAATTCCACAAGACATATTGCTTAAGGTGAACATGTTTGGCACAGCATTTTTTATTTTAACCATCTATATCACTCCTATCCTTATAATTATACCATATTATTAGCAGTTATTCTTTAGTATTATATAACATTATTATTAAAAGCATCTTAAATTTTACTTAATCTTAATCTATAGCAAAATTTTAAATTAAATTCTTACTTTATTAATATTCCGAATGTTAATTAATAATTACTTTATTTTCTATCAACTAAAAAAGGACCAGCATTTTTTTGCTGATCCTTTTTTGCTATTATCTTTGAACGATAATCGCAGTTCCTTGACCGCCACCTATACATAATGTAGCAAGTCCTGTTTTAGAATCTCTTTTTATCATTTCATATATTAATGTAATAAGTATTCTTCCACCTGAAGCTCCTACTGGATGTCCAAGTGCTATAGCTCCACCATTAACATTTACTATTTCTGGATTTAATCCTAAATCTTTAGCTACAGCTAATGATTGAGAAGCAAAAGCTTCGTTAGCTTCTATTAAATCTAAATCTGCTACAGTCATTCCAGCTTTTTCTAATGCTTTTTTACTTGCTGGAACTGGACCATATCCCATTATCTTCGGATCTACTCCACCTGATGCATAAGATTTTATTGTAACTAGAGGTTTAAGGCCTAATTGATCTGCTTTAGCCCTTGACATTACTACAAACATAACAGCACCGTCATTTATTCCTGATGCATTAGCTGCTGTTACAGTACCGTCTTTTTTAAATGCTGGTTTTAATTTTCTTAATTTTTCTATAGTTGAACCAAATTTCGGAAATTCATCTGTATCAAATGTTATTGGGTCACCCTTTCTTTGAGGGATTACCACTGGAACTATTTCATCTTTGAATTTGCCTTCTTTTATAGCTTTTTCAGCTTTTAATTGACTTTTCAAAGCAAATTGATCTTGATCTTCTCTAGTTATGTTCCATTTCTCTGCAATATTTTCTGCTGTAACTCCCATATGATAGTCATTAAACGCATCCCATAGAGAGTCTTTAATCATAGTATCAACTACTTTTCCGTCTCCCATTCTTGCACCCCATCTATTGTTTGGAAGTGCATATGGAGCGTTGCTCATGCTTTCAGTTCCACCTGCTAAAACTACTTCCGCATCTCCACACATTATAAATTGTGCTGCCATGCTTACAGCTCTAAGTCCTGATCCACAAACCTTATTTATTGTAAGTGCTGAAGCCTCATCTGGGATACCTGCATGTATTGATATTTGTCTTGCAATATTCTGTCCAAGTCCTGCTTGTATTACATTACCAATAACAACTTCTTCTACAAGTTCTGGTTTAATTCCTGCTCTTTTTATAGCCTCTTTAGCTGCAACAGTTCCCATTTCTACAGCTGATACTTTTGATAATCCTCCACCAAAAGATCCTATTGCTGTTCTTGCTGCTCCTACAATTACTACTTCTCTCATATTATAACCCTCCATTTATTTATTTCTCTAGTATATTATTACCACATAATAGGAATTTATTATATGTTTTTGTTTTTTTCCTATATGTATATATTACTAGCAATTTGCATGCCAAGTGTACAAGCTCTTACAAAGCTTACTATACCAACCTCTGCCATTTTTTTAAAACAAATTACAACTACGACTGTAAACTTAGTTAACACTAATAACTCCATACACTTACTCATTTTTAGCTTGTTAATATTATAACCTAATTGTTAAAAAAATCACTAAAAGTATTTTCAACGTATTGATACACTTAAGCACATAGTTTTTTTTATAATTTCCATTTATGTCACCGCAACTATTTTTTATATAAAAACAACACATGTAACCATAGTTTACATGTGTACTATTGTAGATTGGCTGATTTCATTAAATCATACCTGTTTAATTTCTTATACAATCCAGCTCTACTTAGTCCCAATATCTTTGCAGTTTCTTTTTTATTTCCTCCTGTTTTTTTTATGCATTCCATGATAAGGTCTTTTTCAATAGTTTCAACAACATCTTTTAAATAATTATTTTCTAATGAATATTTTTTTATTTTACTATTAATTATCTTTTCTGGCAAATGCTTTGGCATTATAAAAATATCTGTATCAAGTAGGTTTATAGCTCTTTCTATTACATTTTCAAGTTGTCTTATATTGCCTGGCCAGCTATATGATTTCAAATAATCAATAGCCTCCCTTGAAATACCCTCCGAGTAAATATTATATTTTTTACATATTTTCACCCTCAATGAATTAGACAATTCATCAATATCTTCTATTCTTTCTCTTAATGCCGGTAATTTTAAATGCATAACATCCAACCTATAATACAAATCTTCTCTAAACTTTTCATCTTTAATTAACTGTTCTAATGACTTATTAGTTGATGCAATAATTCTTATGTCAACTTTGATAGCATCATTTCCACCAACCCTCACTAATTCTTTTTCTTGAATAACCCTTAGGAGCTTAACTTGCATATTCATAGGCATATCACCAATTTCATCTAATAAGACGGTACCGCCATTTGCATATTCAAACTTACCTTTCTTACCTGATCTTTTAGCACCAGTAAAAGCGCCTTCTTCATAGCCAAACATTTCTGACTCAAAAAGCTGTGCTGGAATAGCTCCACAATTAATTTTTATAAAAGGCCTTTGGCATCTTCTACTAGCATTATGAATGGAATGTGCGAAGAGTTCCTTACCCGTTCCACTTTCACCAGTAATTAAGACATTTGAATCTATCTTAGCTACTCTCCTTGCTAGTTTCATTACCTCTTGGCTTTTAACACCATTGCCTATAATGTTTTTAAAAGTATATATTGCTTTTTGATCTGTGCTTAATTCATTTTCTTGTGAATTCATTAATACCTTATTTTCCGTTTTTTTACTAAATATTTGGAGTGCACCTATGACTTCACCATTTTGGATTATTACTTTGCGGGTTATAATAAATTTACCCTCTTTTATATTTAATTGTTCTTCTCTATTTTCAATTATACTTAATAATTCACCATAAGGAAATATTTTTAAAATATGTTTTCCTATGCTATTTTCTGCATTAACCTTCAACATTTTTTCAGCAGCATTATTAATGATTTTTATGATGCCCTTTTTATCTATAACAATAACACCTTCATTAATGGTGCATATAACTTGGTTATAATAATCATTAATTGTACCCATTTGTCACCTTCCCTTAAGCTTATAATACAATTATAAAGTCCATAGTTTTTTTTATCAAGATATAATTAAAATAGCGAGATTTTTTCTCGCTATTTATGATTATTAACTTATTTTTCAACTATTATCTTATTCTTTTACTAAAAAGAAAAGTATGTATTTTAAGTAATACATACTTCCCTTCTGAAATGTCGTTAAAGCATAGAATTTGTAAGATTAAAAGTGTTTGTTATTTAATGAAAAAGTTCATAAACGTTGTAATGACCCCAGCGTTAACGAAATCTACAAATAAACCTCCTACTAATGGAACAACAAAGAATGCACGTTCAGCATGACCATATTTTAATGTCATAGCGTTCATATTCGCCATTGCATTTGGTGTAGCTCCCATACCAAATCCACACTGTCCACAAGCCATTACCGCTGCATCATAATCTCTTCCCATAACCTTAAAGGTTACGAAATATGCAAATAACGCCATTAGAATTGTCTGAGCAAATAACATTATTACTAGAGGTAAAGCTAAATCTGCTAACTGCCATAACTTTAATCCCATTAATGCCATAGATAAGAATAAAGATAATGAAATACCTCCTATAACATCAATTTCATCTAAATGGACCTTATAAGCCTTTGTAACATCCGCTATATTTCTTAAAATTGCAGCTGCTAACATACCGCCTATATATCCTGGAAAAGTCAATCCTGCTTTTTCAAAAAGAGCAGATATAATTGTACCTATTCCCATAGCTAATAAAATCTGAGATGCGGCACCCATAAAATTGTCAGGTATCATTGGCTTTTTAGTGTCTTCCTGTGATACCATTGCATCTTTAGGATTTTTTGAATTAACCGTTTTCATAGGATATGAAAGATTATTTTTTTCAAGTAATTTTTTACCTACCTATCGAAACCTTCTCTAGTGATGATTTAAGTGAAT
>DAVZGU010000183.1:0-4904 GCA_052274215.1 Clostridium sp.
TGCATTCTATTATATCACACTCTTTTATATAACTAAAAAATAAAAAAAATAAAAAAGAGAATCCCAATAAAAGGATTCTCCTTGAAGTATATACTTAAGAATTAATAATTTCCTTGCGCATGCATAGCTTCTGCAACTTTAACAAATCCTGCAATGTTAGCTCCTGAAACTAGATTATAACCAAATCCAAATTCTTCTGAAGCATTTTTACAATTATTGTATATATTAACCATAATTTCATGTAATTTTTCATCAACTTCTTCAGCAGTCCATGATAATCTCATGCTATTTTGACTCATTTCAAGTGCTGATGTAGCAACTCCGCCTGCATTTGCAGCCTTAGATGGTCCTACTTTAACGCCCTTTTCTAAGAAGTAGTCAACTGCTTCGTTAGTACATGGCATGTTAGCACCTTCACAAACAAATTTTATTCCATTTGCGACTATTTGTTTCGCGTGCTCTATAGTAATATCGTTTTGCGTAGCACATGGTATTACTATATCAACTTTTACATTCCATGGTTTTTCTCCAGCATGGAATTCAACATCATATTTGTCAGCATAGTCTTTAACCCTTGAGCCTTTATTTATACTTAACATTTCAACTAAGTAATCTATTTTCTCTCCTGTTATTCCATTTGGATCGTATATGTATCCATCTGGACCAGAAAGTGTTACTACTTTACCACCTAAATCAGCAACTTTTGTGCAAACACCCCAAGCAACGTTTCCGAAACCTGAAGCAGCTACTGTTTTACCTTTAAATTCTAGCTCTTCATGTTTAAGCATTTCTTCACAGAAATAAGCTATCCCGAAACCTGTAGCTTGTGGTCTTATTAAACTTCCACCATATGATATCCCTTTTCCTGTAAGCACTCCATTTTGGAAAGCTCCATTAATCCTTCTGTATTGTCCATATAAATAGCCAATTTCTCGTCCTCCAACACCAATGTCTCCAGCTGGAACGTCAACATCCGGCCCTATATATCTGTAAAGTTCAGTCATAAAACTTTGGCAGAATCGCATTATCTCAGCATCTGATTTCCCTTTTGGATCGAAATCAGAACCACCTTTACCTCCACCTATTGGAAGTCCAGTTAATGAATTCTTTAATACTTGTTCAAATCCTAGAAATTTAATGATTCCAATATAAACTGACGGATGAAATCTTAAACCGCCTTTAAATGGCCCTATACATCCATTAAATTGTATTCTAAAACCACGGTTAACCTGTGTAACACCTGCATCATCTATCCATGGAACTCTAAACATAATTTGTCTTTCAGGTTCACAGAATCTTTCTAAAAGATTTGCTTCAATATACTCTGGGTGTTTTTCTAAAACTGGTCCTAAAGATCCTAAAACTTCTTCAACCGTTTGTAAGAATTCAGGTTCATTAGAATTTCTCTTTTTAACATTTTCTAATACTTGCTCTATATATTCTTTTACTTCCATAACTTATTTCCTCCTTAAATTAATGTTTTATTTGAATTTAATATATATATTCATATGTATACTAAATTGCTACTGATTTGTACATAGTTTATAGTATGCACTATTTCTTATTTATTTAAAGAATTATAATTACATTTTAAAATAAAAAGCAAACATTTGTATGCACTTGTCTCATTCTAATTATCCTTAATCTTTATCTTTATAAGAATAAACTTGATATTCTTCCCATATGGTCTCCAAATTAGCAAATGTACTTGAAATTTTTTCTTTTTCTCTTAATCCCACAGCAATAATTAATGCGTTTATTACACTTAGTGGTGCTACTAGAGAATCAACAAATGAAGCCATATTACTTTGAGCTATTAATGTATAGTCAGCTCTAGCAGCTAGTGGAGATAATAAACCATCTGTAATTGCTACAACATTAGCATTTCTACTTTTAGCAAAAGCCAAAGCTTCAACTGTTCTTGTAGCGTACCTTGGAAACCCTATTCCAATCACTACGTCTTTTCCATTAACATTAAGCATCTGCTCAAATATATCGCTGACACCATATGCTACAACCTTAACATTATCTAAAATAAGATTTAAATAAAAACCCAAAAATTCTGCTAATGCAGATGAACTTCTAAGTCCGATTATGTATATTCTTTCAGCCTTAAATAGTGAATTTACTATCTCGTCAAAAGTTTTATAATTAATCTTCTCAAGAGTAGCTCTAATATTTTCCATGTCAGCTTTTAATACACCTTTTAATGCATTTTCTTGCGTAATGAAGTCGTTAGACAACTCAATTCTTTGAACAGTAGTTAGTTTATTTTTAATTAATTCTTGAAGAGCTTTCTGTAGTTTTGGATAACCAGTGAAATCTAACTCATTAGCAAATCTTACAACAGTAGATTCACTTACTCCTACACTAGCACCTAATTTGGCTGCTGTCATAAATGCTGCTTTATCATAGTGTTTTAAAATATATTCTGCTATTAATTTTTGCCCTTTACTTAACCGTGGAAACTTGATTTGAATAGACCTCATCAAATCTTGTTTGCTGTTTTCCATAACTAACTCAATCCTTTCTATGTTAATTCCAACCAAATAAAATGAAAGATCCCTTCATGTCCCACATAAAATGCATCATTTAATTATAGATTTTTCAAATATTTTATTTCATCTTCAGTCAAGTTTCTCCATGAACCCTTTTCCATATCCCCTAATAAAATATTGCCCACAGAAACTCTTTTTAATGCAATAACTGGATGTCCTATTGCATCACACATTTTTCTAATTTGGCGATTTTTTCCTTCATGTATAGTAATTGTAGCTCTGCAGTTGAATCCAACCCTCTTATTTATTTGAAGATCCGCTTTCGCTGTAGTGTATCCTTCAATATCTATCCCATTACAGAACTTAGATATTTCTTCTTCATTTGGGCATCCTTCTAGTATTGCTAAATAAACTTTGTTGATTGCTTGTCTTGGGTGAATAACCTTATTATAGATATCTCCATCATTCGTTAATATAATTAAACCACATGTATCATAGTCTAACCGTCCTATGGGATATATTCTTTCTTTTACCTTCACCAAATCTAGAATAGTTTTTCTTTCTTTTTCGTCCTTTACAGTAGATACTATCCCTTCTGGTTTATTTAGTGCAATGTAAACTTTGTTTTCTTCAATATTTATAATTTTATTATCCACCTGTACTATATCTTTTTCAGGGTCAACTTTATGACCAAGTTCTGTAACCATTAAATCATTTACTTTTACTCTTCCCCCTGTAATTATTTCCTCACACTTTCTTCGTGAAGCAACACCACAGCTCGCCATGAATTTTTGCAATCGTTCTTCCACTATATCACTTCCTAATATTATTTTAGTCACTGTATAAATATATATCTCCTATTAAATCCACTTAATAAATGAATAACACTACAAATGTATTTTTTCTCCAAATATTTCTAAGCAGATTTCATAATCTGTTATGAAATAGAATTGATTTAAAATTAAAATTAATATATATAAATAAGTCTTCACGAATAATTATATAGTATATTAATAAAAAATCAATTGTTGAAAAATTATTTTTCGTTTTACAACACAAGTACCGTCAATTAATGCAATATATTTCCTTGGAAATATATTGCATTAATAATAGTTTAATTGCTAATAGATTTAACTTGTTACTCATTTTGATGTATCTAATGCTATAATATACACAAAATACATTATTATAAAAGGAGAATATACTATGAACTTTATTAATTACTACATGCCAACAAAAATATTACTAGATGAAGACGTAGTCCTAAAAAACAGTAATTTATTTTGTAATTATGGAGAAAAAGCTTTAATTGTAACTGGTAAAACTTCTTCAATCACTAATGGTTCATTAAAAGATGTTACTAATGCGTTGAAAAAAGAAGGAATTACATATGATGTTTTTAATAATGTAGAAGAAAATCCCTCTTTAGAAACTGTAGAAACCATTGCAAAACTTGGAATATTACAAAAATCTAATTTCATTATTGGAATCGGAGGGGGGTCTCCCATTGATGCCGCAAAAGCAGCCGGTGTGCTCATAAATAACCCAAATGATACAATATGTAATTTATTTGAAAGCCCAAATTTAAAATCTATACCTATAATTGCCGTGCCAACAACAGCTGGAACAGGAACTGAAACAACTCCTTATTCTATAGTTACAGATAATGAACTACAAACAAAGCGTGGTATATGTCAAAGAATATTTCCTGAGTATGCTCTGCTAGATGTAAAATATCTAATGTTTTTACCAGAAAAAACAACTATTAATACTTCAATAGACGCTTTATCACATTTAATAGAAGGATATTTGTCAACAAACGCAAGTATATTAAGTGATGCTTTAGCAGAAAAGGGATTAAAATTATTTGGTGAATGTCTAAATATGATAAAAGAAAAAGATTTCACCTACACTATAAGAAAAAAACTAATGCTAGCTTCTACTTTAGCTGGTATGGTTATAGCGCAAGCTGGAACATCTCTTCCACATGGAATGGGTTATGCTCTTACATATTTTCATAATATACCTCATGGGAAAGCAAATGGAGTACTTTTAAAGTCATATTTAGAATTTTGCGCCGATAAAAGTAAGGTTAAAAAGATTTTATATCTATTAACCCTAGAGAATTTAGATGAACTTGGCTATTTTTTAAACTCTATGCTTGGTGATATAAATAGTGTAACTTATGAAGACATACGTTCTTATAGTGACAAAATGACCTTAAACAATAATAAGTTGAAAAATCATCCCTCACCTGTAAGGCGAGAAGATATACTAAATATTTATAAGAATAGTTTAAAATTATAAATATTCTAAAAAAAAGCAAATAAATATTTGCTTTTTTTTATGACATTAAATCATCTCCTGCGGAGCTGCACAGCTTCGAAGAAGATGAATTGACGACTT
>DAVZGU010000184.1:0-4904 GCA_052274215.1 Clostridium sp.
TATATCTACATTTATATATATATTGTTATATATTTACATATAGATCACCTAAAGTCTAGGTATGATTGGAGTATAGCAAATAAAAAAATTTAAAAGATTTCATTTTCCCAAAAAAAGTGGGAGAAACAAAATAGAAATTACCTCTATTTTGTTTCTCCCACTTTTATACTTTAGGTTGTATTAATATTCTATTTCAACTACTTTTTCTACTGCTTCTAATAATTTCCCACTCTTAACAAGTTCAGTAACTTTATCTAAATCTTTATACATAACTATATCATACTCTATAAAATCTACTGTTTTTCTAACTAAATTGTAAGCTTCTTGAGTTGCCGTGCCAAGTTTGAATCCAGATTCTTTTCTGAAATCTATAGCTTGACATGCAGCTAATATTTCTGTTGAAACTACTCTAGATGCATTATCAACTATATCCCTAGCCTTTCTTGCTGCTATTGTTCCCATACTAACTAAGTCTTCTTGATTAGCTGAAGAAGGTATTGAGTCTACTGATGCAGGATGAGCTAGTATTTTATTCTCAGATACTAGAGCCGCTGCTGCATATTGTGTAATCATAAACCCTGAGTTTAATCCACCATGTTTAGCTAAGAATGCTGGTAAATCATTTAATTGAGGGTTGATCAATCTTTCTAATCTTCGCTCAGATACACTCGCGATTTCAGCTGATCCAATTCCTAAGAAGTCAAAGCTTAATGCCATAGGTTCTCCGTGGAAATTACCTCCTGAAATTACGTCTCCCTCTTCAGTTACTATAGGGTTATCTGTAACTGAATTTATTTCTCTTTCAACTTGAGCTTTCACATAATTTATAGCATCTTTACTTGCACCATGAATTTGAGGTACGCATCTTAATGAGTAAGCATCTTGTACTCTTACTTCACCTTGTCTTGTTACATAAGTACTACCTTCAACTAGCTTTAATATGTTTCTTGCTGTTGCTAATTGTCCTGGCTGTGGTCTTAGCACATGAATCCTTGGATCAAAAGCATCTGTAATTCCTCTTAAAGCTTCCATTGTTAAAGCTGCTGCTATATCACTAGTTTTTAATAACTTTATAGCATCATAAGTAGCTAAAGCTCCTGTTGCAGTTAAAACTTGAGTACCATTTATAAGCGCTAAACCTTCTTTAGCATCAAGTTCTATTATAGGAATTCCTGCTTTTTCCATAGCGACTCTGCCTGGTAATATTTCTCCTTTATACTCTGCTTCACCTTCACCAATCATAGGTAAAACCATATGTGCAAGTGGTGCTAAATCTCCTGATGCTCCTAAAGATCCTTTTTCAGGAATTATTGGATAAACGCCTTTATTAATCATTTCAATAAGTGTTTGTAAAGTAACAGGTCTTATTCCTGAGAACCCTTTTGATAATGCATTGGCTCTTAAAAGCATTATAGCTCGTACAACATCATTTGAAAATTTAGTACCATATCCACAAGCATGTGAACAAATTAAATTTTTTTGAAGTGTTTTGCAATCTTCTTTAGAAATACTAACATTACAAAATTCACCAAACCCTGTAGTTACACCATAAACCGCCCTTTCATTTTCAACTATATCATCAATTATTGCTCTTGATTTTATAACTCTTGCTATAGCACTTTCTTTTATAGAAACCTTGCAGCCTTCTCTAGCTATAGATACCATTTCCTCTAAAGTTAAATCATTTCCTGTCAAAAGTATTTCTTTCATTTTTATTCCTCCTAAAAATTTATTAGCAATTTATTTGAACTAAAAAACTGTCATTATTTAAATTAGAATATCATAGCTCCTATAACACCAAATATCATAAGTGGTATATTATAATGTAAGAATGTCGGTACACATGTATCCCAAATGTGATCATGTTGACCATCTACACTAAGTCCTGATGTTGGTCCAAGTGTACTATCTGATGCTGGTGAACCTGCATCTCCAAGTGCTGCTGCAACACCTATTAGAAGTATAGTAGCTAGTGGAGAAAATCCAAGTTTCATTGCAAGTGGGCAGTAAATTGCAGCTATTATAGGAATAGTACCAAATGAACTTCCTATGCCCATCGTTACTAATAAACCAACAAGTAGCATTAAAACTGCCCCTGCCAATTTACTTCCATTAACCATGCCTGCAAGAGATGCAACTAAAGCTTCTACCGCTCCAGTTTTTCTTAAAACATCTCCATAACCTGATGCAACAAGCATTATAAATGCTATTAAACCCATTATTTTAATTCCACCATCAAGTAATCCATTAACATCATCAAACTTAACTGCTCCTGAAACAAATATTATAATTAATGCTCCCAATGCTCCAAGGGGAAGAGATCCTGTAAGAACTTGAATTACAAATGCAGATACAGCTCCAATTAGAACGCGCCAATGTTTTGAATTCATTTTAAGTTCTTGATCTTCAATTGCCTCCATGCCTTCTATTTGAATATCCTTATATTCTCTTGGTTTTCTATAAGTATAAAATACAGCTACAAGAAGACCTATAACCATTCCAATACCTGGAAGCCATAGTACTTTAGCTACATCCGCTGTCATAACAGGTATACCATTTTTAGTCATTTCAGCACTTATAATACCATGGAATATTAGGCCAAATCCTACTGGTAAAACAATATATGGAGCCTTTAATCCAAATGTAAGAGCACACGCTACTGCTCTTCTGTCTATTTTAAGTTTATTCATTAATAAAAGTAGCGGTGGTATTAATATTGGAATATACGCTATATGAACCGGTATAAGATTTTGAGAAAAACATCCTAAAAAAGCTAACAACATTAAAAATACATACTTCTTTTGTCCAACAATTTTAGATATTTTCTTAGCCAGGATTCCTGCTAGTCCAGTTTTATTTATTGCAACTGCTAATGCACCAAGTAATATATAACTTAATGCAGTTTCAGCATTTCCACCCATTCCCCCAATGAGTGTTTTCATAGTATCTCCCAAAGACATACCAGAAACTACGCCTGCTGTCATCGCCGCAATTAATATAGAGAGTAGCACATTAAGTTTAAAAAGACATAAAAGTATCATTACAATAACTGATACAACAACTGGATTAAATAATAACATATATTCCCTCCTCGTGGTTAATTGTTATAGATAAACTTTACCTTCAGCAACAATTTTTACCTTACCATTTAAGTAAATTTTTTTTATACATTCATTATACCATTCAGTCGTTACTTGTAGCTCTCCCCCTGGCTGCTTAACTAAAATATCTAAGCTTCTTTCTTGTTTTTGAGTTAACGCTACCGCTAAAGCGGAAGTACCTGAAGCGCAACTTCTTTCCCAAAATAAACTATCTGTTCCCTTAACATATACTAATGGCTCCATGTAAGATTTTTCATAATCGTAAAACATAACCCCTAATGCATCAAACCCTGTGTATTCCAGTTTACTTTTTACTTTATAAAAAAATCCTTCTTTATCAGATATCCCTTTACAATCTACTATTAAATGAATTATTCCTGGAAACTCTACCATTGCACACTTGTAAACGATTCCATCGTGATTAACATAAAAATTTTTAGTCTCTTTAACCAAAGGCATAACAATTTTAGAACTATATTCGTTGCTATTTTTTAAATGCCCTACCTCACAATTTATTACCCCGTCAAATCCTGATACTTCTAAAGGAACAATAAGTTTTTCATTTTCCTCTTTCACACAAGGATACTCCTTGTCCACCAAAACTGCCGCTAATGACCTTGCAGCATTTCCACAAAACTCGCCTCCCATCATCTGAAGCCTAATACAGTTTTTACTTTTTCCCTCTTCTGTACAAGGTTTTTCTATAAATCCAACCTGTTCAGCATGAATGCTTCCATACTCCATAATTTTATTAGCAACATTGATATGAAATTGTCTCGGTACAGGATCTAAAATAAAAACAGTCATATTTTCTACTGGATTTACTTTAATGAAATGCAACTTTATTGTTATCACTTCCTTTTTTATTTTTATTATAAATCAATTTTAACATCCAAACGTCAAATAAGTGTCTATAATAAATAGTTAATTAAATTTGATAAAAATTTCAAGTATATACTGCACATTATTAGCTCGCTAAAGTTTTTACCATATAAATACATTTCATTCCTTATCATAGTAATATTTTACCTCTTTACACTTTCATTTATATGACATTTTACTATTTACGTCTATATTGCATCTATTAATCCGGAAATTCCAAATAAAAAGTTCAGCTATAATCTTATTTTGGCATTTTATTTATATTGTAGTATAATTTGTATAAGAAAGTTTATGGCATTATACGGGAGTGATTCGATGGATTATATATATTGTAAAATGTTTGGTAATTTTTGCGTAACTGTCAATAAAAAAGAAATATTCTTACCCTTCAGTAAAGCTCAAGGCCTATTTTGTTATTTACTACTAAATAAACAAGATAACAGAGAGCATCTCTCAGAACTTTTTTGGGCTAATCAAGAAGAAGGCAATGCTAAAAAGAATCTAAGAAATGCTATCTATAAAATAAATAAATGCTCTACTGTTCCGGTATTGATATCCCCTCAAAAATCAATAATTATGCTCAATCCAGATATAAAAATAGACGTAGATATATATACTTTTATGAGTGATGAAAATGAAATAGATGTTTTTAAAGGAGAATTTCTACAGGGATTTTGCCCTAAAAATGCAGAAAATTTTGAAATTTGGCTGTTAGAAATGCGTGAAAATTTGGAATGTATGTATATTGATAAATTGAATAAAAAGATAGAAACGGAATTACAAAATAATAATTATGATATTGTTGAAAAATATTCAAAACTATTGATAAAAATAGATGAATTCAATGAAAATGCTTATATATATTTACTGGAAAGTTATAAAAATCAAGGTAAATATAACCTGGCAATTGAAACATATAAT
>DAVZGU010000185.1:0-4889 GCA_052274215.1 Clostridium sp.
TTCCTTCAACCATTAATGTTTCTATCCTAGATTTTCTAACTTTTACCATAGCAAATTCTGTGGCAACGAAAAAAGCATTCATAAATACAAGTAAAAACACAATAACAATATTCATAAAAATAATCACCTTTGATAGCTCCTTCCTATATGAATAAGAGATGCTCTACTTTTTTTGAAAGTAGAGCACCTGTTATATGCATATTTTAATTTTTTCTATTCTTCTTTGTTTAACTTGCTCTATTTTAAATATTACATTCCCATACTCAATAGTTTTTGTTTCGTTTTTCTTTGGAATACATCCCATAAGGCTAATTAAAAAACCTCCTATTGTATTGTAATTCTTTGACATTAAATTCAAATCAAGATGATCATTCAATTCGTCTAAAGAAAGTAATCCATTCACTATATAAGTATTATTATCAACTTTTCTTATATCAGGTTCGTCATCATCATATTCATCTTCAATATTTCCCATAACTTCTTCTATAAGGTCTTTAATAGTAACTACTCCTGAAAATCCTCCATATTCATCTATAAGTACTGCCATATGATTTTTAGATATTTTTAATTCTCTAAATAAATCATCTATATTTTTACTTTGATAAACAAGGTAAGGAGAATGTAATATATTCTTAATGTTTACATTTTCAAAGCCCTTTATGCGAGCCTCCATTATAAAATCTTTCATGTGAAGTATTCCTATTATATTATCAACATCACCATCATATACTGGCACTCTTGAATACTTTTCCTCTAATAATTCATCTAAGAACTGTGTAACAGGATCATTTATGTCAATCAAAAACACTTCAGTTCTTGGAGTCATAACTTCTCTAGCTGATTTATCATCGAATTCGATAATATTATTTATCATCTTTTGGGCAGTTTCGTTTATAGCTCCGCGTTGTTGTCCAACTTCTATAAGTGATTTTATTTCCTCTTTTGATAGCTTTTCCTCTAATTTTTCACTATTAAGACCAGTAATCTTAACTAAAACATTAGTGGATGCTGAAAGTAACATTGCAAAAGGAACCAGTAGCTTAGATACATAGAAAACAGGTACTACGCAAAACATTGCAATAGCTTCTGATTTTTGTAGTGCTACTCGTTTTGGAAACAATTCACCAAACACAAGTGTTATATAAGATAGACCAATTGTTATGCTAACTAAAGCAATTTGCTTACTATAAGGTAGATTCAAATTGTTTAAATATCCTGAAAAATGATTAGATATTCCAGTAGCTGCAGTTGCAATAGAAAAAAATCCAGCAAGCATAATTCCAATTTGAATAGCCGATAAAAATTTTGTTGGCTCTTCAATAAGTTTTACTAATAGCTGTGCTTTTTTGTTATCCTCCTCAGCAAGATGGTTAATTTTATTTTTGCTAAGTGATGCTATTGCCATTTCCGCCGATGCAAAGAATGCATTTATCAGTGTTAAAATACCAATTATTATAAATTGCGCCATTATATTATTGGGCGCAGGGTCGGGGTCTGAATCCATTAAAATTCCTCCTCTTAAATAAAAACTTTTCATACTATAATAATATCACAAATATTGTATTCTTTATTGATAATATGAAAATTAATATTTAATTATATCCAATTTATCGCAATTATTTTAAATAAAGTATAATATGCTATATACTTCAATATGATATAATCTTATAATCAGATGAATTAAATCAAACAACATTATGATAGAACTTATAGGAGGTAAATGAATGGATAAATCAAAAGTATATTTCACAAACTTAAGAACAAAACCAGGATGCAATCTATTAGATAAGCTTCAAAAACTTGTGGTAGAAACAGGTATAAAAAGTATTGATTTCAAAGATAAATTTGTAGCTATAAAAATTCATTTTGGAGAACCAGGAAATCTTTCCTACATTAGGCCAAACTATGCTGCAAGTATTGTTAAACTTGTGAAAGAACTCGGTGGTAAGCCTTTCCTTACTGATTGCAATACACTATATACAGGAAGAAGATCTAATGCTGTAGACCATATTGAAGCCGCTATGGAAAATGGTTTTAATCCTATTTCAGTCGGATGTAACTTAATTATAGCTGATGGATTAAAGGGTGGGGATTATAGAGAAATTCCAATTAACCAAAAACATTGCAAAACTGCTAAAATAGGTTCAGCAATTGCTGATTCAGATATAGTTATTTCTATGACTCATTTTAAAGGTCATGAAATGACTGGATTTGGTGGAGCATTGAAAAATTTAGGTATGGGCTCAGGTTCTGTTGGAGGCAAACTTGAAATGCATTCTGCCTCAAAACCATTTATGAAACATAATAAATGTGTAAGCTGTGGTCAGTGCATTAAAAATTGCCTACATGAAGCAATTACCTTTAATGAAGATAAAAAGGCAACTATAGATTATGATAAATGCGTAGGATGTGGTCAATGTGTTGCAGTCTGTCGCTATGACTGCGCAACAGTAAAGTGGAATGAATCTGCTGATAGCGCTAACGAAAAAATTGCAGAATACACCTATGCAGTTATTAAAGATAAGCCACATTTTCATATTAGTTTCATTATGAACGTTTCCCCTAATTGTGACTGTTCACCAGAAAATGACGTTGCAATTGTTCCAGATATAGGTATAGCTGCATCCTTTGATCCAGTTGCCTTAGATCAAGCCTGTGTTGATATGGTTAACAGTGCAACTGCATTAAATTCAACTGAGCTTTCAGATAACCACTATCATGAGGGAGACGATAAATTTTCTACTATACATCCTGATACAAATTGGAAAGTTGGACTCGACCATGCAAAAGCTATCGGAATTGGCACTGACGAATATGAAATAGTAACAGTTAAATAAAAAATAAAAAAGTATATATTACTATTAATGCATTCTAAAATGGACCCTATGTTGAACTATACCCCTAATATGTGTCTTAATGTAGCGAATTTCTAACTTACTTCTTATATGGTTTAGTTTTTCTTATACCGTCCAATTTACCGACATTAGGTTTAAGTTGATTCCAGTTATAATCAATAAAATACTCTTCATTTACATTAATTAAGGCATATTCATTTTTAGTACACTTAAGCTTTGTACTATTGACTATTATATATGTACTATTTCCATCAATTAGTTTATTTGTTATAGTGTGTACAACTGATGTTTTAACTATATTTAATTGATAATAAATTAAACCAATAGTAAAAAGCATACAAATTATACATATGGAAACCCTTATTTTATATTTTAAATTCATTGACATAGTTGCTTTCCAAATATCCTGAAAATATCTAGTTGAATAATATATAAGTATAATTAGTTCAATAGGTACGCTAATTATAGAAAGATTAATTGGAATAAAAAGCATTTCATGTAAAGTGAAATTATAATCAACAATACCTTGTACCTGCGCTAAAGTTAAACATATAACATCAATTATTAAGGTTAACAGAAGTATTATAAATAATTTGTCTCTAGTTTTTAAATATTCATTTTTACTATCACTCACTTGCAATCCCCCTCTTATAGTTAGAGCGTTCACGGAAACTCCTTAGAGCCTGTGATTACTCATTTTTAGTATCATTAATTTTTATTAATTCCCCCACTTTTTCGCATAAAACACTTGACAAGTTTGTAAAATTTTGAGGTCCTCCTCTTAAAGACATGTTTTAAAAGGAGGATTATTTTATGCTTAAAAATTGGAGCTCTCATGCTGATTATCAGCAATTTATTATTTCAACTCTCTCATGTTTCTACAAAGTTTTTCCTAAAAAAATTATAGAACTTGAAACTTCTATCTCTAAGTTGTATTGCTTAGACTTAGATATTCTTAGAGAGATATTAAAACCTTATTACTCTAATACCGGTAGACCTGCGCTCCTTCAACCTGAGATATTTCGTTCATTTTCTTTAATGCTTTTTCAAAAGGAAACAAGCATTACCAATTGGGTTAAAAAACTTCATGCCTGTGAATTACTTGCAACCTGTATTGGCTGCACTGAAAATAATGTCCCATCACTTGGTGCTCATTATGATTTCATCTCTAGATTATGGCTCTCAAATCTGTCTACCGACAGGATCAAACTAAAATATATATATTCGTATAAGAAGAAACCTTCTAAAATAAAGACACCCGGGAAAAATAAAAAGCTTCCTAATAAAAAAACTGGTGTTGTTAAGAGAATTTCAGATTTTTTTGAAGCTGGTCGCTCATTTTCCCTAAGAGCCGAAAGGCTGCTTCAAAAAATATTCTCATTAGTTACTGTAGATCCCTCTTTTAATCTTAACTTAATAGAAAAAGATAACCTTACAGTTGGCGGTGATGGAACTTGTGTTCACTGTAAGTCTTCTTACTATGGTTCTAAAGTTTGTGACTGCCGTCAAAATGGAATTTACGATTGCAAATGCCCTCGTAGACTCTCTGACATAAATACTAATTGGGGTTGGGACAGCCATGAAAATCGTTGGTTTTACGGCTACACTCTCTATGCTTTATCTGTCTATAATAAAAAATATAAGATAGATCTACCTATTTATCTACGATTTGTAGAAGCAAGCAGACACGACAGTGTCACTGGAATAGTATCATTAGCTGAATTTAGAGAACTGTTGCCGCAGTTCACTATATCAAATTATGTTCTTGACTCAGCTAATGATAACTACCCTACATATGAATTATGTTCTAAATGGAACATTAATCCCTTTATTGATCTGAACTCCAAAAACAAAGGAAATTCAAATTATCCAGTTACTCTAGATATTAATGGAAAAGGATTTCCTATCTGTATTGGTGGCCATGAAATGGTCTATAACGGTTATGAAAAAAGTCGTTCACTCCTTAAATGGCGTTGCCCTTTAGTTTAAAAAAAGGTTGCTAGTTGCTCTTGCTGTTAACAATGCTCACCTTCA